>JBFMCV010000003.1:300000-562350 GCA_040754335.1 Thermodesulfobacteriota bacterium
TGGATTTCCCTGCAGAGGGATATTATGGCGGCAATTAAATATTACGCCAGGGGCGAGCTCACATTCAGGGATTGGCTGATGTCAATAAAAGGGGTGAAAACTTTTGCAGTCTTCTCAATACACGACCCATTGCCCTTTATAGTCGATTTCTGTGAGTTATTAAGAAAAATAATCGAATCTGCGGGACGCGGAATAACAGATTTTTTTAAAAGGTTGTAAAATTAAACTGTATTCGAGTCCCTGGATAGCATGATTTGACATGCAGTGTACTGATGAACCCCATACAACCAGCAGCTCTTCAATAAAATTATAAACCGCTTAAAGCACGTAATGAACTACGAGATTGTGAAATACAATCCAATTTACACTGACCAAGTCTGCGAGCTCGAAAAAGAGATCTGGACTCCCGACCCGGCTGTAAATAAATCTTACCTTCAATGGAAATACTTCGATAATCCGTACGCCGCTTCGCCGAAAATATATCTAGCCCTCCGAGAAGGAAAAGTAGTCGCCGTAAGGTGCATGTATGAAATGAAATGGCAATTAGGCAATAACGGAGACGGCTTTACGGCCCTTTGCGCGGGAGACGCGGTTATCCATCCCGATCACAGAAACAAAGCCGTTTACCCCGCGCTCACGAAGTTTCTCATGAACGATTTGCACGAGCTCGGCTATCGATATCTCTTCAGCTTCAGCGCGGGCCCCGCGACCCTGCTGTATTCCCTGGCTATCGGATGGAAAAGCATCGGCAGGATCAGGACAATGAGTAAAGAATCCGATCCGAGAACCGCGGTCAGAAAATTAATGAGCGATCACAAGATGAGCAGACTCATAAAAAACACTAAGGCCGCGGACTTTCTGAGAAGAGCGGTAAACAAATTCGGCCGCAGGAAAGCGCTCGATTATCGGAAGAAATTACCCGCGCATATAAGGGTGGAAGAGAATCCCATGCCCCGCGAAATGGCGGCCCTGGCGGGGAAGCTGGTTAAAGACAACAAATTAGTTCTGACAAGAGACGAAAAGTTCTACAAATGGAGATACGGCAACCCGCTTTCAAAATACGTTTTCCTTTATTGGTACGATAAGGAGATGAAAGGCTTTCTCGTAGCGCAGACCTCCAAATATAAAAACGATTATATGGAAAATTTCAATATCATTGAACTGGAAGGGGTAAGTTCCGCAATAAGGATGAACCTGCTGAAATCCGCGGTCTCGCTGCTGGATTCAAGGTCGATAACCATATGGTCAAATATGCTTGATGTGAATTGCCGAAAGTTTCTCTCGCTAAACGGGTTCATTGAATCCAAATCGACAAGCAGCGCCGCGGAGTATACGCCTACCGTTCTGGTAACGGTGACGAAGGGCCCCGCCAAGGTAATAGAATACCGGGGCACGAACCTGCTCGATATGAACAACTGGGATCTCAAAATGATGTACTCAGATGCCCTGTGAACCTCCGCCGCACTAATCCGTTAACGCTTCATTCAGCCACATAAATATCAAGCATTTCATCCCGAACGCCGACTCGGGAGCACCACATTCCTGTGAACCCGGGGGAATCGTTATTGAAGTATAATTAGGGGCAACGGCATATAGGCCATTTTGCGAACAAGGTGGCGAATAACAAAAAATTGATTTAGGATAAGAGCTGGCAAGCTAGCCAGGGAGGGTGGGATATGGAGTATCCAGGAGGTTCCAAGAAGGTCTCGACGAGGGCTACCGAATCGAAAAAAGACGGTATGGACGCCGCCCGGGAAAAACCCGTCACGTATGAAACAGATACTTCCGCCGGAGGGTGCGACAGGCGGGAATTCCTTAAGAATGTCGGCAGGATAACAGCCGCAGGAGTTGCAGTAGGCGGCATCGGATTAACGCCGCTCCTTCAGGGATGCAACGATTCAGCGGGGGGTCAGGATTTCGACTGTGAAATCGGCCCTCAAACGGGTCACGCGCGGGCCGATACCGCTTTTAAGGTCAGGATCGATGCTGCCGAGGCCGAGAGGAAAACACGCATTCCCGACCACCCCTGCAACGGGGATGAATCCATCTACCCGAACAAGATCGGAAATTTCACTAAGGGACTCCCGCACAACGAAATAGGCGAGGTGGATATCGATTCGTACGATGCCCTCATCGGCGCGATCGCAACGGGAAAATTCGAGGATTTCGAGCTGCTCTCGGCAAACGGACACCTCGGATGCCCTGACCCGTCACGCAGGCGCAGATTGGTTAACCCGCAGGCGGGATACGCGTTCGATCTCGAGGGAACGGATTCGCACCAACTCTCCATGCGCGCAGCACCGGCGTTCGACAGCGCCGAGGAGGCGGGAGAGATGGCCGAGCTCTACTGGATGGCGTTGCTGCGCGACGTAAATTTCCTCGATTACGGCAGCAATCCCATAGCCCAGGCTGCCGCCGACGACCTGTCGGGATTCTCCGACTTCCGCGGACCGAAGGAGAGCGGCATAGTCACGACAGGGACCCTCTTCCGGGATAAATTCCCGGGCTGCACCGTAGGCCCTTACATATCACAGCTCCTCCTCAAGGATTGCCCCTTCGGCGCCCAGTTCGTCGACCAGCGCATACAGACGACGACCGCGGTTGACTTCCTCACCGACTTCGAATCATGGCTCGACGTGCAGAACGGCTGCCAGCCGCTGTTGTCACAGGAACCGGGCGGCCTCGTATTCTGCAGGAACGGGCGCGACCTCTCGCAATACGTCCACATCGACGCGCTTTATCAAGCTTATTTCGTCGCGTGCCTGATCCTTCTCTCAAACGGAGTGCCGCTCAACATAGGCAACCCATACGGCCAAACACCTGAGCCGGGCTACGGGACGCCGTTGCCACCCGGCGTGAACGGAGCGCTCGCACAGGTCGGGTTCGGCACTTTCGGCGGCCCGCACATTCTCGCTTTATTGACGGAGGTGTCGACGCGCGCGCTTAAGGCCGTCTGGTACCAGAAGTGGCTCGTGCACAGGAGACTCAGGCCCGAGGAGTTCGGCGGGCGGGTAGAAGTAGTGCGTCTGGGGCAGGCCGACTATCCGATAAACGGGGAGCTTTTCGACTCATCGGTGCTAGGCGCAGTGTTTGACAGAACCGGCAATTACTTGCTGCCGGTCGCTTTCCCCGAAGGCTCCCCCATGCACACTTCTTACGGCTCGGGACATTCCACCGTGGCCGGCGCGTGCGTTACGATCCTTAAAGCGTGGTTCGACGAATCCGCCGTCGTTGAGAACCCTGTCGTCCCGAGCGCGGACGGGTTATCTCTCGTCCCGTACGAAGGGCCGCCGCTCACTGTCGGAGGAGAGCTCAACAAGCTCGCATCCAACGTCTCTCAGGGGCGGAACATCGCGGGGGTCCACTGGCGCACCGACGCAACGGAAGCGAATCTGTTGGGGGAAGCCGTCGCCATAAGCATACTGAGAGACCAGAGGGCGACATACAGCGAGCCCTTCGGCGGATTTACGTTTACGAAATTCGACGGGACTACGATTACGGTGTGAATTGGAGCCGTAAGCTGCCCGGCTGAGCGGGCGGGACACCTACTCCTGGAACTTCCACTTATCGGCCGCTACATTCCCTAAGGGGGTTCAACTCTACCCAATCAAAACCCCATATTACTGGATAAATTCAATTTATAGATTAATACATCGACGAATATCTAATACATGATCACACCGCCCACAACCCCAAAAAGCCCTCCAGAAGCACACTTTTTACCCTCAACCACGCAAGCCTTGAGCCCTCCTGATCCAGGACCATAATCTTTAATCGTGCAAGGCGGTTCTTCGCCGACGCACACAGTTTTGCATTCGACAGGGTATCCCGAACATGTCATACACTTTGCGGGCGCTCCGTGACCGTCACATCCGGTTCCTTCGCCTCCACTAGCCCCGAACATTCTTGCCATTTGTTGATCGGTATCAGGTGGCAGAGGAACAGGCCATACCCAATCTATCAAATATGAATCACCAACGTCACTCGCATCTCTTGAAAACCTTGTCGCATCTACAGCGCCCTTCATACACGCCAAAGCTGCGGTGTTTTTATCCTGGGACAAGTCAGATTTTCCAATCTCGAGTGACTTAAATGCCCATCCTCCTTTCGCATCATTTTCGAATCTATACTTCATTTCTATTGTTCCATGGCCCTGAACTCGATCCCAACAAGTTTTGAGCTTTGGTAATACCTCGCTAGAAAAATACTGATTGATTCTCTTTTGTGCTGCGATGGACTCCTGGAGATTGCCTCCTTCCAATTCCGGTGAAGGTTCTACTGCCGGTTTGTTGCATGAAAATGCTGCGGAAAGTATGAATAAAATGAATGCTACACCCACGCAAGACATTAATTTCCCTGCCAAGAAATTGAAAGTTTTATTATTAAGGAGTGACATGGACTTAACCTCCGTTTTGTTGGTTTATTATTTAGATCCGCCCTTCTTATTAAGTCTACTGCGACCTGATTAAAGGCTTTTCAAGGATACTATTTATGACTTCTGATTAATAAACCGGGCTAAAAATTACTGATTATATCTGATGGTATACCAAGTTTATTTTTATTTCAATAGATTACTGATATGCAATGTCCTTTCCTGCCAATAATGGAAAGGTTTAATGAAGCCAGATTAATCCCTCAACCTCTCCAGTCCGTATAACCTTACCCCTAGGATGGTATTTTGTTCTGTTACACTCAAAAGGGTTGTTGAGCCTCAATGGTCCCGTAATAAAGGAATGGGCAGGGAGGTAGGCAAACCCTCTCCCGAGCGCGGACGGGTTATCACTCGTCCCGTACGAAGGGCCGCCACTCACGGTAGGGGGAGAGCTCAACAAGCTCGCATCCAACGTCTCACAGGGCCGTAACATAGCTGGAGTCCACTGGCGCACCGACGCAACGGAAGCGAATCTGTTGGGGGAAGCGGTCGCCATAAGCATCCTTAGAGACCAGAGGGCGACATACAACGAGCCCTTCGGCGGATTTACGTTTACGAAATTCGACGGGACTACGATAACTGTGTGAATTGGAGCCGTAAGCTGCCCGGCTGAGCGGGCGGGACACCTACTCCTGGAACTTCCACTTATCGGTCGCCACCTTCCACTGCCCGTCCTCAACCACCATTTCAACAGTTCCCGTCCCCTGCGATCCGTCAACGCTGCCCTTGACGCTCAGCTCGGCCGATGTATCGGAGATATTGGTCGTGACGATTTCGATTTCCCTCGGATGCATGGACTGGGCAAGATCAACGACCATGTCCGCGGTCTCGTCGTCGAGCTGATCGGCGTTCTCTTTTAATATCAGTTTCTTTACCGCGGGTATATCTCCCGACATAAGCGCCTTGTAATAATCCGAATAAGCCGCCGCTGCTGGCGAGCCGTCCGCTTTTATAGTTACCTCGACCGGGGTTTTCTGTTCGGGCACCCCTAACGCCGATTTAAACTTAACGTCGAAGGAGAACGTATAATCCGAAAACGTGTTCTGTCCGGGAGTCGACAGACGACCTTCGATCACCTTGCTGTCGAGCTTGTCGACTTTAAGAACCGCATCACCCAGAGTGCCAAGCTGCCCTCCCCAGGATTGGTCGTAGATGGCGTTAAGTCCCGAAACCTGCCCCTTCGTCTCCTTCGATATCGTAACAATTATTCCGTGGACCTTCCCGTCCATGGCTAGTTGATTCAGCCCGAAAGGAACGTCATCCTTCGCAAGGGCAGTGTCCGTAAGCACAAGTATTATGTCCTCGGCACTTTCATCTGCATAAGAGTATTTCATCTGATAGGTCTTACCGTTAGCGGTCATCGTTCCTGCGGCTGTGCCTTGCGCCTCATCACCCGCGTAAGCAGGAGTCTCAACCCCTGAAAACAAAAAGGACGATAAAAATATAGAGATTATGAAAGCTCCTGATAGCAGATTCATTTCTCTCTTCATGGCTCGAACGGTCCTCCTGGCATTAAATCTGCCTAATATAATCACCATTCGTTATCGAAGTCAATATTCTTTCCTCAGAATGCCTGTCTTTCGGCGGATTCACGTTTACGAAATTCGACGGGTCAACTGTAACGGTTTGAATTAGTGCTGCGACCTGCTTCTTGGTCGCGCGGCCTATAAACAAAAAAGGGAGCCTAAGCTCCCTTTTTGTACGTATTTTCAATTCACAATGAAACTTACGCCGTTACTTTTCTTCTTCTGAGAGCGGCGAACAATCCGAAGATACCGAGTATCCCGGCCATGGCTATGAGCCCCCACTCAGATAGTGTAGGTATAGGACGTGAAATGGAATCAGAACCGCCGGTGCACTGATTGAATGCTCTGTTAACCACTTCGTACCATGCCAGTATTTGATCCGGCGTGTTCGGTGCGCCTTCCAGGCAGCAATAGTCCCAGCCTATAGCGTTTACAATACCTTCGCCGAATCCGGCAGTAAACAAAGCCACGCCCGTAGGTCCGCTATAAATCACAGTACCAGGAGTGTTGCTGTAGGCGGATGTCAAGTCAGCCGCAACCAGGTTTGACGGACCGCCTTCGAAAAGAGTGCCCACTGCACCCGACTGAATAGCGAACGTATCTACCACATCTTGAACGTCCGTAACACTCACACCATAGCCGAATGAATTATTGAGAAATTCATCCTCGCCCTGGGCGTGACTGCCTGTGACTATAACGCATCCTCCGCCGCTGACGTACTGATTGAATAATGCGTAAGACTCAGGTGACAAGGATTGAATACTCTCCGATACCACAATCGCATCGAATGAGCCGAAATCCCCATTGAATACATTTTCGACGTTGCCATCCGTAAGGGTAAGGGAGGTTATTTCATTCTTACCCCTCGCTGCAAGGTACTGGAGTGTGCTGGGAAACGTGCCGAATTCAAAATTCGGAGTACCCCAGAAATCGACATCATGGCTCGTCCCGAATTTTATGAAATCAAGGGCATAGGACGAGCTTGATATGCTCAATAAAAGAAAAAACAGATAGACAGCCGGATTTAATCTTTTCATGTCCATCCTCCTCAAAGAATTATTCTAATCTGTCGAAATTAATATACTTTGTCTAATTCCGAACAGGAGACAAAGTGATCCCTTACTTCAACTTTAGAAAGGAACGTCTCAATCCCTGTTTAGTACGTGAACAGGCTGCTCTATGCGTTTAAAAATCTTGCCGATATTATAACCGGAATCCGGGGACAGGGTGCTCGCGAGCAAGACACCGTTCGCCCAGTAGAAACCCGTCTCTCCGGCCGGCAGCAGATCATATACGAAACTGCCGCGGTACCGGACATGCTCTATCGATACGATCGTCGAGCCGTCCAACATATCGCCCGGACATAAATCCGCAATTCTGCCGTATTCCGCAGTCGGATGAGTTGCTGATACTATAAGCTCCCTGCCGTCACTTAAAACCAGGCGGCGGAGATCATAACCTTCCGCTCCCGATAATTTCATTACAAGCTCGACGGGCTCTATCACCTTGTTACCGGCCATATCCAAAGTAAATACGACCATTCCCGTTCTCAATTCGGACACGGGTATATTGCCTTCGGGGGCGGAGATCAATGTATCGTATGTGAGGCAATTTGAAGGAAGATTACTCTGGGCATTGGCCGTAGTAAGGTTCAGTTTTTGGTTAAGCATCATGACAGATAAAACAGTCGGTATGATAAACGCGCCCTTTGTAACCTTCTCCAGGAACTCTCGTCTATCCGGGTTAACGTTGTCCAAAAAATTCTTTTCACTCATGGAACTATCCTCCGCGGCATGTGAATTTAAGGAATATCTGTTTCTCATTATATCACGCCCGTTTTCTCCCGCAAAGAGCTGATTCCGGCTGCCAGCTTGCCTCAAGACACAAGGCTTGAGAAAGCTGTGCCAATGTCCTTTACGGGATTACCGCGATAAGCAAGGACTCGAGCATCCCGTAAATTTCTGGGCAGGGAGGGAGTCGAACCCTCACGAGCGTGAGCCCAACGACTTTTGAGGCCGTCGCGTCTGCCGGTTCCGCCACCTGCCCTGTTGAACAGGAACATTATTATTCTCTGCATTGTATAAAGAATCAATAGTATTTCCGGAATTTGACCGCTCGTATATCGAAATCCGTTTATCAGATTAACGATCCGCCCTCTCTCAATGCAGTTGACATCAGATGCTCTTCATGTAACATAACGTTTTCATTTGATAATATCTTGCTTTTGAATAAGCGGAGGAGAATTTCACAATGATAGTAGTAATGAAAAGCGGCGCTTCAAAGGAGCAGATTCAGAAAGCGATATCCACGCTCGACGAGCTCGGATATAAAGCGCACCTGATCGAAGGGGTTTTAAGGACCGTCATAGGAGCGGTCGGGGACGAGAGAGGCAAGCCGCAGGACGTAGAAGCACTGAGCGTTCTCGAAGGGGTCGAGAAAGTCGTCCCGATACTCCAGCCCTACAAGCTCGCGAGCCGCGATTTCAAGCCGGAAGATACGCATTTCAAAATAGGGAACGTGCTGGTCGGGAGCAACAACATTCCCGTGATCGCCGGACCGTGCTCCGTTGAGAGCGAAGAGCAGATAATGGAAATAGCGAAGGCGGTAAAAGCGTCGGGCGCGAGCATGCTGAGGGGAGGCGCGTACAAGCCGAGGACCTCGCCTTATACCTTTCAGGGGATGGGCGTAGAGGGACTGAAGCTCCTGGCGAAAGCGAGGAAGCTCACAGGACTCCCTATCGTAACCGAGATCCTCGACCCGCACGACCTGGACGCTGTCGTCGAATACGCGGACGTCCTGCAGATAGGCGCGAGAAACTCCCAGAACTACGCGCTCCTGAAACAGGTGGGGAAATCGAAAAAGCCTGTGCTCCTGAAGAGGGGCATGGCGACTACTATCATGGAATTCCTGATGTGCGCTGAATATATCCTCTCGGAAGGCAACGAAAACGTCATCCTGTGCGAGAGGGGTATCAGGACGTTCGAGACGGCGACCAGAAACACCTTCGACCTCAACGCGATACCTGTGCTCAAGGAAAAGACTCACCTCCCGATATTCGCTGACCCCAGCCACGGCACGGGTTACTGGCAGTACGTCACGCCGATGGCGCTCGCGGCCATCGCTGCCGGGGCGGACGGGCTGATCATAGAGGTCCATAACAATCCTGAGGTCGCTATCAGTGACGGGGGCCAGTCGCTCAAGCCCGCGAAGTTCGCTGCATTAATGGAAAAGGCGGCGCCCGTCGCCCGCGCTGTGGGAAGGGAGATATAGCTCAGGTTTGTAGGTTTTAGGTTTTTATAAGAACCCTCTTGCCTTCCACCCTTATTTTATCTTCGGCTACGAGTCTTATCGCTTCGGGATAGAGCTTGTGCTCTTCCCCGTGCAATCGTTCGAGAAGGCTCTCCTCCGTATCGTCATCGAGCACAGGCACGACCGATTGCAGTATTATGGGGCCCGTATCCACGCCCTCGTCAACGAAATGAACCGTGACCCCAGTGTATTTCACGCCCGCCTCGAGCGCCTGCCTCGCGGCGTTGATACCCGGAAAGGAGGGGAGAAGTGCAGGATGTATGTTGACGATCCGGTTCTTATACGCCTTCACGAACAGAGGTGAGAGTATCCTCATGAACCCGGCGAGGGCTATCAGGTCAGCCCCGTAGGGCTCGATGACATTCAGAACTTGAGCGTCGTATTCTTCCCGGCTGCCGTATCTCTTATTATCGAGCACCTCGCATGGTATCCCGTGTTTTCGCGCACGCTCGATGGCATATGCATCGGGATTGTTGCTGAAAACGAGGGCGATATCCAGTGACGGGATACTGGCGTCGATAATCGCCTGGAGGTTCGTGCCCGTTCCCGATACGAATACCGCGAGTCTTGTCTTTTTCAAGTGCGATTGCCCCTTTAGACGCAAATACCGAAACGAGGAAAATAGTACACAAAGGGCCGTCAAAAACAATTAACTATAAACGGAGAAACTACATGGAGTTGATTTTACAGGCGGGCCGGAACCGAAATGGCAAAAAAAAAGAACCAAGGCAGCTTCCTACTTTCCCACCCCCGTACAGGAGCAGTATCATCGGCCTCGAAGAGCTTAACTTCCGGGTTCGGAATGGGACCGGGTGTGACCTCTTCAGAATTACCACCTAGATTCTGCATTATAAATTACACAAGATTCTGGGCGTGTCAAGGGGGGCGGGTTGAATACGGACAGTAAAAATGATTAAATTCTCCTTGATGGACGAATTAATAAAAGGGTTTACGGATTCGCTCAACAGGAGGGAGACCACGAAGGAGACCTACAGGAAAGCCCTCCGGGAGTATTCGAAATGGCTGGGCGGCACCTCGCCCGCGGTGCTGACCCCTGAGGACATACAGCGCTATAAAGATTACATTCTGTCGAAGGAGCTGTCGTCCACGTCCATGTCGGCGTACCTGACCGCCGTAAGAAGGTTCTACGATTACATGGTCGCGACCGGGAGAGTAAAGGAAAACCCGGCCAGGAAGGTCAGGGGCGCCCCCCGCCCGCGAAGACACCTGACGGACCCGATCTCGCGGCGGGACGTCGCCAGGCTCGTTAGCGCGGTCGATACGTCGACGCCCCTCGGGCTGAGAGACGAGGCGATACTCAGTCTAATGGTAAGAGCCGGGCTGAGCGAGATAGAGATCGTGAGGCTTAACCTCGGGGACTTGAAATCGAAAGCGGGCAGCAAGGTGATTTACGTCCAGGGGAAAAGCAAGGACAGAAAGGACGAGTACGTGACGCTCACGCCCGCACTCGAAGAAACGCTCATGAGGTATATCGACGAACGAGGGGAATCGGCTCCCGACGAGCCGCTGTTCTGGGGTGTGGGCAACAGGGCGGTGAGGGAGAGGATCTCGACGCGCGGTCTCCGGGCTCGGATAGACCACTATTTCGAAAGCGCGGGGATCAAAAAAAAGGGTATAAAGCCCGCTAGCCTGAGACACACGGCCGCAATGCTCGCCATAGAAGAAGGCGCCACGGTCTCCGAGATACAGCGCATGCTGAGGCTCAAGACTACGGAATCGGCGCTTCAATATTTCGAGGAAGCGAAAGAGTTGATGAGGAAGTTATAGAAAGTAATGATGCCGGCGTTCTTGCTGAGTGAAGAAAACCCTCTCCGGTTACGCCTTCTCCAGATAGCTCTTTATCGGATAGACCCGCCCCGCCCTTTTCAGCTTCTTTATCGCCTTTACCTCGATCTGCCTTATCCTCTCGCGGGTTACCTTGAATTCGTGCCCTACTTCTTCGAGCGTATGCTCCTTCTCGTCGTCTATCCCGAACCTGAGCCGCACGATGCTTTCTTCTCTCGTATTCAGCACGGACGAGAGCGCGTTGTTTATTATCTCCTTGAGCTCGCTCATCTCGAGCACCTTGACGGGCGAGGTGGTATTCGAGTCCTCTATGAGGTCGACGAGCTTGCTGTCCTCCTCATCGCCGATCGGTGTTTCGAGGGAGATCGGGTCCTTCGAGATCTTGAGAACACGGGCGACCTTGTCCGACTGCATACCGACCTTGTCGGCTATCTCTTCGGGCAGCGGCTCGCGCCCGAGCTCCTGGACGAGAAGCCTCGAGGTCCTGACGATCCTGTTAATGGTCTCGGTCATATGCACGGGTATCCTGATGATCCTCGACTGGTCGGCAAGTGCTCTCGTTATCGCCTGTCTTATCCACCAGGTCGCATAGGTTGAAAATTTATAACCCCTGTTGTATTCGAATTTCTCGACCGCCCTCATAAGCCCCATATTGCCTTCCTGAATGAGGTCGAGGAACGGGAGACCCCGGTTTATATACCGCCTGGCGATGCTGACCACGAGGCGGAGATTGGACTCAATGAGCTTCCTCCTCGCCCTGTGAGTCATCTGCTCGCCGAATTCTATCCTGCTGAGCGATTTCTTGAGCAGGCCGGCATCGGTATCCGGATCGGCGAAAAGCTCTTCCGTGCTCCCTTTCTGGGCTTTCCTGGAATTAGGCTGAGGGGATTTTTTCCTGCTCTTGAGGGATTCGAGCTCGCGCCTCTTTTTTTCGAGCCTCTCGATATGGTCCCTAGCGACGGAGAGCATCCTGTCCATCTGGGCGCCATTCAGATTGATATCTTCGAGGTAGACGAGCATCCTGCCGTTGTTCTTTTTTATTTTCTCGAGGAGGATTTTCTTTTTCCTGAGCGAGGCCGAGCCGAGCTCCTTCTTCGCCTGACCGTTGTCTTCGTACAATTTATTTAAGGCGATTAATGAATTCCTTATTCCGAGCTGGACTTCCTCCTCCGCGGAATTGTCGGCATCGTCGAGCGCGTTCGTGATGTCCCTTACGTTCAGGCTCCCTTTCTGGATCTCGTCGCCGAGCCTTATTATCTCCCTCAGCATGAGGGAAGACCCGAGAATCGCTTTGGCGACGATCCTCTTTCCTGTCTCGATCTCCTTCGCTATTCTTATTTCCTGCTCCCTCGTAAGCAGCGAATGGTCCGCTATTTCGTGGAGATAGAACCTGATAAGGTCGTATTCGTTGGCGTTCTCCCTGGCGTCATTCAGATTGAAACCGTATTTTACCGTGCTTTCCTGGACCTCCTCTTCTGCGAACTCGGCGTCGTCCGGCTCTTCGGCGAAAACGCCTTCATCGTCAAGCTTGTCGTCTTCAAGCGATTCGACAATTGGACCGGAGACCCCTTCGTCATCAACTATTTTCATATGAAAACCGTCTTTTTTCTTGTTTCGCATGGGGTTTTCCTCTTCCGGTTATTTTTGTTTCATTAAATCCGTGTATTCAGTCAATAGCCGCTTTTCAAGCTCTGCATCCTTATTCTTCACGGCATCGCTTATGCCGAGTCTGAGCGATTTTAATCTTTCATCGAGCTTGACGAGTTTTAATTTTCTGATACAGCTCGTTATCATCTTACCGGCGGTATCCCTGTCGGAAACACCTGAAGAAGACATCAGGGCCTCGGAAATCAACCCCTGCGCAGCGTTGCCCTGGAACGAAAGGAGAAGCGTGGACACGTCGTAAACTCCGTTGTTAATAATTTCCTCTAAAATGGACCTCACATCCTGATTGGTAACAAACGCGGCCCAGTCCTCTTCCGCGATAACCCCGGATAGCTCCGGGAACGTGATGAGGATATTGAGGAGCAGCTTTTCATGGTTGTTATGCTGCCTAACGGCTCTCACGCCGCCCGTCTTCCCCTGCCCCTTTCCAAGCCTGACCAGCGACAATACCTCGTTTTCCCTGAGCCCGAGCTTTTCGGCTGTCTTTCTTATATAACTGCTTCTGAGTATCGGGTCATTAACTTTTACAAGCACATCCGATATTTCTTTCACGCCGCTGTTTAAGGTTATCTCCCCTTTCCTGTATTCACCCACGGTATTTTCAATATAAAAATCGAGTAAGGTCGGCGATTCGTCTATCAGCTTGTTAAACTCATTCTTACCCTTGCGCGCGAGGAAAGAATCGGGATCGTCGCCCTCCGGAAGAATGACCACGCTCGGGAGAAGTCCTTCCTCGAGGAATATGTCGAGCGACCTGACCGCAGCTTTGATGCCTGACTCGTCTCCGTCAAAAACTACCACTATCCTGTCGGTGTAGCGCCTGAGCATAACCACGTGGTCCCTCGTGAGTGAGGTCCCCAGCGTAGCGACCGCATTTTTAATACCGGCCGAGAATAGAGAGAGGAAGTCCGTATACCCCTCGACGATGATCGCCCTTTTATTTTTTCTTATGTGGTCTTTCGACCTGTCGAGGCCGTAGAAGTTTTTTCTCTTATGATAGATATCGGATTCCGGGGAATTGATATATTTAGGCTCGTCGCTTTCCACTATCCTCCTTCCTCCGAACCCGATTACCTTGCCCTCTACGTTGCAGATCGGGAAAATAATCCTGTTCCGGAACCTGTCGTAATAACCGTCGCCGCCCTGCTTCTTGACGATGAGCCCCGCCTTTTCGGCAAGGGGGAGGGGTATCTTATGCTTCTTCAAAAATTTCACGAGCGCATCCCAGCCGTCAGGCGCATAGCCGAGCCTGAATTCCTCGACGACATGAGACGGTATGTTTCTTTTTTCGAGATATTCTCTCGCAGCGCCGCCCTTCCGGCTTTCCAAGAGAGCCCGATGATAAAAGCCAGCGACCGCGGAGTTGATTTTTAAGAGAGTGCCCGTCCGGGAGGCGCCTTTAACGGGAGGAGCGCTTTTTTCGATTGCGATATTCGCGCGCTTGGCGAGGTCTGAAACCGCCTCTGGAAACGTGAGGCCGTTATACCTCATGTAAAACCCTAATATGTCGCCGCCGGCGCCGCAGCTGAAACAATGGAACAGGCCTTTTTCCTCGTCAACGTGCATCGACGGATTGTGATCGTCGTGAAAGGGACAAAGCGCCACGTAACCCTTCCCGGTTTTTCTAATAGATGTGTAACCTTCAATGAGGTTAATAATACTCAACCTCCTCTTTATTTCTTTAACGAGGAAATCATTGTTAAAATTTACCATCTATCAGTAATTCAAATTTTAAAGTGAAACTCGGATTCTCAAAAGAAAGGGCTCCGACCCTGGAACCACGGAATATAGAATACAAAGTAGTGTCCCCCCTACCGGTATCAATATACGATATGTATTTCTATAAAGAGCTAGTTCTTTCTAGAACGTTTTATTACGCGCTTTTTAGCGGCGAACAGTTTTTTCTTTTTCCTCTCGCTCGGCTTTTCGTAATATTCCCGCCTCCTTACTTCGGACAGTACACCGCCCTTCTCGACCTGTTTTTTGAACCTTTTAAGCGCGCTGTCGATGCTTTCGTTATTTCCGACCACAATTCCCGGCATAAAAACTCCTCCCGAATATAAGTGCTCTAAATAGAGAAAACTAAAGGATTCGCAATAGATTGTCAAGTACACGCGGCACTTACGGTCCGCAGCCTCATTTTTTCTCCTCCCTGCCTTCGAATACGCCTACTCTTCGCAGATTTTCCTTTATCCTCTTCTCCTCTTCCGCCGGGTCCGGGCGTTCGCGGTCGCTCTCGTCCTCCTGACGATGCTCCTCGAACCTCCTTACCCATGAATCACGCTTTTTCCGCACATCATCTATGAGTCCCATAAGACACTGCCTCCTTGGAAAACAATAACGTAGAATGAATACTATCTTTCACTTATCTCGCTTCCCCGCGTCAAGACGCTCGAAACCGGTACTATATCCACCCGGCCGCCGATCTCGGGGAGCGTCTCCGTGAGGGCCTGAACGGTGCTCGGATACGGATGGCATATGCCCACGGCGTAGCCGTTTTTCCCGGCGATCACGACGAGCTTTTCTATTTGAGATTTCACATATGCGGGGTCTTTCGACGAATTATCTAAAAATACATCCCTTTTCCCCGTTTTCACACCCATGTCCAAGGCCGTTTTATATCCGACGCTCCCGGCCGAGGTCAGACTGTCTATAAAAAAGAGACCCCTCCTCTTTATCTCCTCGAGGACTACTTCCACGAGCTCCTGGTTTTCCATGAACTTGGAGCCCATGTGGTTGTTGACGCCTTTGATGTCGGGGACGGATGATATGTTCTTGTTGAGCTTGGCGAGCACGGCCTCCTTGGGCAGGCCCACGAGGAGGGCGTCCTCGCCTGCGTCGGACCCCATATACCCGGACGACTCCATTGGCTCCATCGGGAGGTGGAGCATGACGTCCCACCCTTTACGGCCTGCCGCCTCGGCCGCATATTCGGAATAAGGGAGGTTTGGAAGAATGGCGAGCGTGACGGGGGCCGGAAGCCGGACGAGCTTATCGACGGGCTCCTTGCTCATCCCGATGTCGTCCACTATTATTGCGACCCTGGGCTTGAATGCGTCCGATTCCGTGCCCGCGCTTTTACCGGCGGGCTCGGCCGGCTTCCCCGGCTCCCGGGCGCGTTCGATTTCCTTGCCCTCGCGCTCTTTACCGGTTCCCTCTTCCTTCTCTTTTACCACCTTTGCAGGGGGCGCCTTTTGTGAGGGCGGCTCGAATTTTATGACATGGGTTTTGAAGCCGCTCATCCTCAATTCCGCTGTGAGCGCGCCGTCCGGGCCTTTGAACGCGAACTCGTATGATTTCCCGGCCGGAAAGGATTTCTTGAATACGCTCTTTATCTCTTTGCCGTCGATTCCCTCAGGCGTGCTGACTGTTATGAGACTCGACTCCCACTTTACGCCGCCCTCGGAAGTTCTTAAAGTCTTTTTCGACTTTACGTCCTTGGCGGATATGCCGAGGTCGAAGAATGCGCCCGCGATGATGCGGTCGGCCTCCTTCACGAGCCCGCTCATTTCCGCAGCAGTTACCGCGCCGGGCCTTTCTTCGGCAGGTATGTTCTTTTTTAGCTGATAGAGACCGTAGAGGCCGAGAGCGAGTACAGCAAAGAACGCGAGCGAGTAGGCGAAAGCCCTGACCGCATTTCTGTTCCTTTTACCGCTTTTTCTCTGTGGCCTTCTCGATTTGCTGTTCCGCGTAGATTTCGGCAAAAGAAGGGCGCTCCCTAGCCCTTGGGAATTGTCTTATCTGCTTCGGAGGAGTTTAGCAAGTTGATCGCGCTTTCGAGCTGTTTGTCCTGATCCTTCGTATTCTCGATCTTGATATCCGGGGTTACGCCCACTTCGTTGATGGACCTCCCGCTCGGAGCATAGAACTTGGCTGTCGTGAGCTTGAGACCCGATCCGTCCTCGAGTTTTATTATGGTTTGAACCGACCCTTTCCCGAAGGTCTTCGTCCCCAGTATGACCGCGCGCTTGCTGTCCTGAAGCGCTTCCGCAACGACTTCAGACGCGCTCGCGCTCCCGTCGTTTACCATCACCACGACAGGGAACGTCTGGAAGCTCCCGTTCCTGGTCGCGTAGTATTCCCTCGTTTGGTCAGGCGTCCTCCCCCTTACGCTCACGATTAGGCCGCTGTCTATAAACTCGTCCACGATATCAATGGCCTCGGTCAGGAGCCCGCCCGGGTTGTTCCTGAGATCGAGGATCAAGCCGCTCAGCTCTTTTCCGTTCTGTGACTCGAGCGCTGAAATCGCATCCCTCATTTCCTGTGAGGAGCGGTCCTGAAACTGGGTGAGCTTTATGTATCCTATGCCGTTTTCAAGGAGCTGGGCTTTCACGCTCTTTACGACGATCTTGTCCCTTATGAGCGTTATGACCCTAGGCTCCGCTTCGCCAGCCCGCCTGATAGTAATCTTCACAGGCGTCCCGCTCGGGCCCCTCAAAAGCCTGACCGCCTCCTGCACGACCATGCCCTGGGTGGATTTGCCCTCGATCCCTATGATCTGGTCCCTGGGTTTTATGCCCGCTTTTTCGGCGGGACTTCCCTCTATGGGCGTGATAACGGTAAGCACTCCGTTCTCCTCGGAGACCTCCATCCCGACCCCGCCGAATTCCCCGGATGTGCCTATCTCGAGCTCCCTGTACCGCTCGGGGCTCAGGTATGTCGAATAAGGGTCGAGCGTCTTCAGCATGCCTTCGATCGCGCCGTTGGTGAGCTTTTCGGGATCGACCTCTTCCACGTAGTTCCTTTCGACGAGATCGAGAACGCGCGTGAAGTTGGAGAGCCCTTCGTATGTCGAGTCATCCGCTATTGCCGGAACGTAATTGAGCAGCGTCAGAGCCAATATGACCGCCAGGGTGTAAATTCTTCTCATTTCCACGATAGCATTACCTCTTCAATAGAGATTAACCAAACATGCTTTAATCGGCAACCCGGATCCGAGCGGCGACAGCGCACGCAGAGCCTTAAACTCCTGAACGGTAGCGCCGGTATTGGGGCGGACATAAAAAACTTCACGCCGTTTTTATTCGTGAGCCGGAGAATATGAAATCGAATCCGTCACGAGCCTGATTCCGCGTCCTGCCGTGCCTCCGTACGGTCCCGGAGTCAAGGGTCTTTCCGCCAAATCCGGTATCTCCCGAATAATCGGTTATTCTATCGTGCCGTCTTTAAAGGATATTTAGACGATAAAGCCGGATCAGACCCCTGCCGTCAGCGCCTTTTTCCCTTTTTCCGTCATTCAATAGGCGGTCACCGGCACGTGCGCGATGAAACCGGCGACCGCGCGCGATTTGAAGAGTCCCTTAGCTTGATATAAATTAATCGGGGAGAAGAGTTATGTTTGAAATGGTCGTTACCGTCCTCAGCAGGTTCGTACAGAGCTACACTTCGGTCGTGCTCCAGCTTTCGAAGGATTGGTTCATCCTTTTCAAAATACTGTTCATACCGGTCTCATTCTATATATACTGCCTGACATTCCTCGTGATAGTCACGGTGCTGCTCATTGTCGTCATTATCGCATTCCCGCTGTCCTTTTTCTCGAAACTGATGTTCAAACAATAAGTCCCGGCTGTTTGTCAACCAGGGCGGGGTCGATACCGGCTTTGTTAACGAAGATGAGGTGATATACTTTAAGGGTTTATGAAGGGGAAACTGGAATCACTCATAGACAGGGAAAATCTCCCTTCTCACATTGCGATAATAATGGACGGGAACGGGAGATGGGCGAGCAACAAGAACCTCGACAGGATCAGCGGACACAGGGAGGGAATGAAATCCGTCCGCGCGGTAGTCAAGGCGGCAAACGATCTCGGCATCGGCTATATCACGCTATACGCATTCTCCGCGCAGAACTGGAAGAGGCCCAAGAGCGAGGTCGACGCCCTCATGGAGCTCCTTAAACACTATCTCCTCAAGGAGCGCGGCAAATTGATCGAGAACGGCGTCAGGCTGAACGCTATTGGGAGGCTGGAGGATCTCCCGAAAGCGGTATCCGAAGTGCTGCGTGATACCATTGAAATGACGAAACACGGCCGCGAAATGACCCTCACGCTCGCCCTCAGCTACGGGGGGCGGGAAGAGATCGTGGACGCGGTCAGAAAAATCCTCACAGACGGCGGGACGTCCCCCGAGTCCATAGACCAGTCCGCATTATCCCGATTCCTTTACACGGGCGACATGCCGGACCCCGACCTCCTGATACGCACGAGCGGCGAGATGAGGCTCTCCAATTTCATGCTCTGGCAGATCGCGTACGCGGAGATCTACGTTACCAGGACGCTCTGGCCCAACTTCAGGAGGAGGCATCTAGTAAAGGCCATCCTCAATTACCAGAGCCGTGAGCGGAGGTTCGGACTCACCGGGGAACAGGTGAAGAAAAGGGAAGCGATTTGAAGAATATCTCCATACTCGGATCCACGGGTTCCATAGGGAAGCAGACCCTCGAAGTAATATCCCGGTATCCAGAAAGATTCAGGGTCGTGGGACTTTCAGCGGGGGAGAACATTGAGCTCCTCCTGGAGCAGATACGGGCGTTCAGGCCCGAAGCCGTGTCGGTGAAGGACGTAGAGCTGGCTGAGACGCTCCGCACACGGATCGGGGATCACACGGTCGAAGTCCTGTGCGGCACCGAAGGGGCGAGCGGGATCGCGGCTCACGATTCGAACGACATGGTCGTATCTGCCATCGTGGGGGCTTCGGGACTCGTACCAACGCTCTCGGCTATAAAAGCCGGAAAAGACGTGGCGCTCGCGAACAAGGAATCGCTCGTCGTCGCCGGCGAGATACTCACGGGCGAAGCGGAAAGGAAAGGCGTCAGGATAATACCGGTCGACAGCGAGCACAGCGCGATATTCCAGGCGCTCGAGACGTGCGGCAAGGAATACGCGAGGAGACTCATAATAACAGCTTCAGGGGGGCCTTTCCTGAATACGCCCGCGGATGAGCTCAGCGGCGTCACGGTCGAGGTCGCACTCAACCATCCGACATGGAAGATGGGAGACAAGATTACGATCGATTCGGCAACGCTGATGAACAAAGGTTTCGAGGTGATCGAGGCCAAGTGGCTGTTCGGATTCGATCCGGAGCGCATAGCAGTATGGATACACCCGCAGAGCATCATACACTCTATGGTAGAATATATAGACGGGTCGCTGATATCGCAGATGAGCATGCCTGACATGAGGATTCCGATAGCATACGCGCTGTCCTATCCCGAGAGGATGTTCATGAACGGGCACAGGGTAGTGCCCGAAAACTTCCGGGAGCTCACGTTCAGGGGAGTGGATAACGAGAAATTCCCTTCGATATCACTCGCGTTCAGCGCTCTCAGGGAGGGGGGAACGATGCCCTCAGTGATGAACGGGGCGAACGAGGTGGCAGTAAGAGCGTTCCTCAAGGGGG
Organism: Thermodesulfobacteriota bacterium; assembly: GCA_040754335.1. Lineage (NCBI taxonomy): Bacteria > Pseudomonadati > Thermodesulfobacteriota > Thermodesulfobacteriota bacterium. The sequence continues at coordinate 320,137 of JBFMCV010000003.1, forward strand.
AGATAGGTTTCACGGACATAGTAAGCACCGTCGAAAAGGTGATGAGCGTCCACCAGTCGAGACCCGCGCAGTACCTCGAATCAGTGCTCGAAAGCGACGCATGGGCCAGAGACAAAGCCCTCACATTGATCAGAAACCAGGAGAATTAGAATATGACCGCAATTATCGCTTTTATTTTCGTCATAGGGATATTGGTATTCATTCACGAGCTGGGACATTTCCTGCTGGCCAAGTGGAGCGGGGTGAGGGTGGAAAAGTTCTCGCTCGGCTTCGGGAAAAAGATATTCGGGTTCAGGAGGGGAGAGACGGAATATTTGATATGCGCGCTCCCGCTGGGCGGATACGTGAAGATGTACGGCGAGGGGACAGAGGGGAATTTCATCGTGGACAAGGTCGACCCGGGCTCGGACGCGGAAAGATACGGCTTCAGGCCCGGCGACAGGATCGTGAGCATAGACGGCATCGAGCTCACGACTTTTCCAAGGTGGAAGCAGCTCGAGAGCGCTCTCTCGAAGGAACCCGAAAAGGACTACCTCTTCGTCGTGGAAAGGGACGATAAGAAGATCGAAATTACATCAAAGGCTCGCGGCCTAGAAGGGGCGGACACTTACTCCGAAAAGGAGTACCCGAGGGGGTTTTCGAACCAGCCGCTCATCAACAGGCTCCTGATAGTGGTGGCGGGCCCTTTCATGAACTTCCTCCTGCCTTTCATATTCCTCCCGATAGTGTTCATGATAGGGATCACGGTGCCGGCGTATCTCGAGCAGGCTCCCGTCATAGGCTATATAAAACCCGGCTCCCCGGCCGCTGAAGCCGGTTTCAGGAAAGGCGACAGGATAGTTGAAATAGAGGGGAAAAAGGTATCCGACTGGAAGGACGTCAACATCGAGCTCCAGACGAACCCCGACGCGCTCCTGAATATAGAAGTGGAGAGGGATGGAGCGACGGAAGTGATTCCCGTAAAGGCGGCGGCGTCCCCGGAGGGTATAGTCGCGATAGGGTTCGGCGAGCCTATCAAAGCCAGGGTCGGGACCGTCATAGCCGGGACCCCCGCTGATAAATCCGACCTACAGAAAGGGGACGAGATACTTGCGATAGACGGGACGAAGGTAGCCGACTGGGACCAGATGGCTTCCATAGTAAAGGAAAATTCTGGGAAAGAGCTCACCCTCCTCATAAACAGGCAGGGCGCTGAGATAACCAAGAAAATTACTCCAGAAACCTCGGTCGAGACCGGGAAAGGCGCGATAGGCGTATCCCCTTATCAGGACGAGATCGTAAAAAAATACGGCTTCATCGATGCTATAGTCAACGGCGTGAAAGAAGCGGCCAACATGATAGTCGAGGTAGTGGTGCTCCTGTTCGGTTTCTTATACAAGCTCGTTACGGGCAAGATCGCGCTCGGCACTGCGGGAAAGAGCCTAGCCGGGCCGATACTCATAGCGAAGGTCTCGGGAGCGGCTGCCGAGAACGGAATAGCGCAGCTACTTCAGTTCACCTGCTTCATAAGCATCAACCTCGCGGTCATAAACCTCTTCCCGATACCGATGCTCGACGGGGGACACGTCCTTTACCTGGCGATAGAGAGCATCAAGAAAAAACCCCTCAGCCAGAGGACGCTCGAGATAAGCCAGCGAATCGGGCTCACTATACTCATATTCATTATGTTCCTCGCGATCTACAACGACCTCTCGAGAGTCAAGGGAGACATACTCAACTCGCTCGGCAGGGTCGTGAACGTCGTAAAATAACCCCGGCGCGGAATAAGGCATATAATTCCTTAAGCAGGGCATGCGGCCGCAATACTGATTCGCCCGTGCATGCTCCTTACTCAAATGAGCCTCCTCAAACTCGGCAAGGACAACTGGGCAAGGACGAGACCCACGAAAGAAGGGCTTACGTTCATCGCGCTAAGCCTCTTCGTCGGCTTCGCGGCCATCAACACGGGGAACAACCTCCTCTACCTCACTTTCGGCATCATGATGAGCTTCGTCGCCGCCTCCGGCATCCTCTCGATGATCAACCTCTCGAGGATAGAGGTGAAGCTGAAGCCCCAGGGAGACGCGTTCGCGCTCACCCCGGCCGCGCTCAAATTCTCGCTCGTCAACACGAAATCCCTCATACCATCCTATTCGCTCAACATAGAAATAGACGATAAGAAAACATTCATCCCGTACCTGCCGCCGAAGGTCCAGTCGTCGGCGTCGCTCAGGCACGTATTCGCGGTGAGGGGATGGAACAAGGTTCCGGAAGCGAGGCTCTCGACGAGGTTCCCCTTCGGGTTTTTCAGGAAATGGATAAAGATAGACCTCGGGGACGATGAAATTCTTGTATACCCGAAAATAGACGCTGTAAACGCCGCGATCGACAGATTCGATAAGAGGCCGGGGGAGGCGGAATCGGAAAAGCCGGGGTTCGGATACGACCTGAGGTCGATCAAGGAATTCAGGCACGGCGACAACCCGAGGCTCATACACTGGAAAACCACAGCCAAGACGGGGAGGCTCATGGTCAGGGAAATGGATGACGAGGAGTCGAGAGGGGCCGTGATAGAATTCCGCCCCGAAGGGGACAAAACGAGGCTCGAGCACCAGATAAGCCGTCTGGCGTCGCTCCTCGTGGCGTTGCTGAAAGAGGGGTTCGAGGTCGAGTTCATAGCGCCCGACAGGACTTTTTCGAGCTCCGTGACCGGCGGATCGCCGAGGCCGGTGCTGAGGTACCTGGCATTGTTCGGAAGCGAGGAGAAGCTCCGCGCCTAGGGGGGATAAAGACATTATTGTTTCCGTCATTTCCTACACCGATCGGGAACTTCATCTTTCGTTCTTCCTACAACCGTTCGTGCTGAGCGTGTCGAAGCACGCATTATTTGTCCTGTCATTGTAAGTCCTTCCCGGCCACGGCACGGCCTATGCCGTGATGAGTCGCCGAGATGAGCGACGACGCTCAAGATAAACTCCGCGCGGCAATCTCAAGCAACAAGCGAGATCGCCACGTCGCTTCCGGCTTCGCCGAAGACTACGCCGGACAAGCCGCTCCTCACGATGACAGAAAAGTTGGTATCATTGCTGTAGATGTCCAGTAATTCGTGGACAAAAGTTGTCCCATCAGAATACATAAGAAAGTTATTTATTTCTCTTCTTTTCCTTTCCTGAAATGATCCTGAAACGAGTTCAGGACATGGTTCAGGACAAGGATGAAAAGAAGCACACACGTAGTGTGTCTTACGATTGTTATGTGGCTGCAGGCGCAAATCTAACAATCGTAAAATTGAGCGGAAGCGGTGGTTAAGATCATTTGCCTGCGGGTGCTCACGCGCACAGAATCCTGGCTAAAATATCTTATTACGGCTAAAATCTATCAATTCCACCCCAGACCTACGGGAGTTAAACCCGTTCAACCCTTCGACAGGCTCAGGGCGAACGGGTATGGTTGAGCAGAGTCGGTGAGTAGGACCGTATGCCCGCGGGTGCTCACCCGCCGCCGGATTCCGTGAATGTCGGGAAATACAAACACCCCTTCATTACATGTTATCCAGTAAAATTACAGCCACGAACTATTTAACATCTACAATTACGAGGGAACGTTTTTTGTGACTGCGGCAATCTCATGAATAAAGCGAGAAGCGGGAACAATCCCGAACCTAGTGCGTCCGACCTTTTTTCACCGCGGCAACATATAGCGCACGGGGGTGAAAAAAGACATTCCGTCTATTTTCAGGTATAAAATCGTATGCCGCCCGACTCAGACAAAGACCTCGTACTGGAAGTTAACGAGAGATTCTACAGGGCCCTGGGCTCAAGGGACCTCTCTCTCATGGACACGGTATTCGTCCACGACGAAAGGGCCGGGTGCACGCACCCCGGATGGGTGATGCTCAGGGGGTGGGAAGCCATTAGGCAGAGCTGGGAGAACGTCTTCGATCCGGAAGACACGCTCGACATAAAGCTCCACAACGTCACGGTCGACGTAAATGGGGACGCCGCGTGCGTCACGTGCGTACAGGAGCTAACGTATATAAACAGGACCCCCGTTATGATGAACGTCTCCGTATCGACGAACCTGTTCGAGAGGACGGAATCAGGCTGGCTCATGGTGATCCACCACGCCTCGCCCATACCCTTCGTCGCGGAAGAAAAGGAAAGAGGAAAAAACAACAACTTGCAGTAAAGCCGCTGCCGACTGCCGTATTGAGCCTTTCTAATCCCCGTTGTGGTTAAAGTGGAGACCGCATTCCTTGTCGGAATCGTTCTCCCACCACCAGCGCCCCGCCCTCTCGTCCTCGCCGGGCTTGACCGCGCGCGTACACGGGGCACAGCCGATGCTTGGGTAGCCCATGTCGTGGAGCTTGTTGTAGGGAACCTTCCGCTCCTTTATATAATCCCACACCATCTTGCTCGTCCAGTCGACGAGCGGGTTTATCTTCAATATGCCGCCGTTCGCTTCATCGATCTCGAACTTCCGGGCCTCGGCCCTGGTCTCGAGCTGGTCGCGCCTTATGGACGTGATCCAGCCGTCCATGTTCACGAGGTAGCGTCTGAGAGGCCTCACTTTCCTTATGTCGCAGCAGAGTATCCTGTTCTCTTTCCCCTTGTAAAATAAATTCACTCCCCGCTCGAGCACCATCTCCTCGACTTCAGTTTTATCGGGGAAAACGACCTCTATCCTGGCTCCGTACCTTTTTCTTACCTCGTCCATGATGTCGTAGGTCTCCTGATTGAGCCTGCCCGTGTCGAGCGTGAATATCCTGGCTCCGCTGTCGATAGCCATGAGCATGTCTATGAGCACCATGCCCTGCGCCTGGAAGCTCGACGCGAGCGCGACCCTCGGATGCAGATTATCGTAAGCCCACCTGAGTACCTCGTCAGCGCCGCCGCGCTCGAACCTGAGGTTCAGCTCTCTGACCTCGTCCGGAGCGAATATCCGCTTCCCGGTCTCAGGGCCGGGTGTTTTTTTACTTATGGATCCCGATAAACTGATTTTTTATCACCTCTCCGCCTTATAATGTCCTTCATCTTATTATATACCCTAATGACCGAAATTCCTGCTTATCATAGCCGCGACATCGTAGCTGAAATACAGGGAAGACAGGAAATACCCCATAGCCACGGCCACGAAGGGTATGACGAACCAGAAGAACGCTATCCTGACCACATGGCGGTTCTGTGCCGTAACGGAAAATCCCTGCTGTGCGAGAGAGAACCCTATTATTCCGGACGTTACGATCTCCGCGAGCGATACGGGGACGCCGAAGAGCGAGGCCACCAGGATGATTGCCGCCCCCGTAAACTCGACCGAGACCGCCCTCAATATGCAGATCTCTGTGATTTCCTTGCCGACGCTGTCGAGGACCCTGCCGCCGAAAAGTATGGCCCCCACGCCCATCGCGGCTCCGGCCATTACCGCCCCGGCGCTTGCGTTCACGAGCCCCAGGCCCACGAGCGGCCCGACGGAATTTGCAGAATTGTTCGCTCCGGCGGAAAAGGCGACGAACACGCCCGACATGGTTATCAGGATTGAAAGTATTTTATTTATGCTCCCCTCCGAGTACCTGTCCGTCAGGAACTGCAGCGTTCTCAAATACAGGTGCTTGGCGATGAGGTAATTCACCGTGAGCGCCACGAGAGGCGTTATAACCCACCAGATGACGATCTCGAAAAATTTCTCGCCGTTCAGCGATTTCGAGTAGAGGCCGACCCCCACTATCGCGCAGACTAGAGCGTGAGTGGTGGCCACCGGAACGCGGGATATGTTCGCCCATGATATAAAAATAATCGCGATGAGGAAGATGATTATCACGAGTCCGATGTGGGTTGAGAAAATCGTCCCGGGGACAAGGCCGTTCCCGAGTGTTTTAACTACGGGCGTGCCGGCGAGTAGCGCCCCCAGCACGGCAAATATTGCAATCATTACGGTCGCTTCCCTTTTCGTTCTCACGCCGGCGCCGTAAGCCGTAGCCATGGAAGCCGCCGAATTGTTCGCACCGATGTTAAGGGCCAGGAATGCGGATAGAACGATAGCTATAGGAAGGACTAAATCCAAAGGGTAGTCTCCGTATGAATTTGAGGCATATGGTTTTGATTATAAAGTATCGTAAATCGATGCAAATTAAGTGCCATGATAAAAAATCGTGTAGTTAAGGGCTATATGCGTGATCCGCCTGTCCTCACCTTGATTAACGGGTAATCACTCCGTATATTTTTGTTACAGCTACGAGGGAGATATTATATCCATGACAGGCAAAGTTTCAATTTTAACCGGGGACGAGGGCCTGGTAAAAGAAATAGAAGATATCCTGGGAAAGGGCTCCGTCGAGGTCTTTTCCCGCGCCGAGGACATAAAAGACGCGGACGTGGTTCTTCTGGATGCGGATACGTCCGGCATCAATAATCTGGCCAGGTTAAAGGATAAACATTTCGTAATAGTCATTACAGCCGAAAAGGGTACCAGGTACCTGATCGAATCGATGACGTTCGGCGCGTTCGACTGCGTATTCAGGCCTCTCAAGAACTCAGCCCTGTCTGCATCGCTCGAAAGGGCATTAGGCATAAGAGAAGAGATCAACGGCCACCTGGTCGAGTTCCACGGGAACCCGCAGGGCTCAAGCGTAACGTGCGCGATCGTGGGGGACTCGCCCATGCTCCAGGAGGTGTGCAAGCTCATAGGACAGGTCGGGAGAGTGGACGTCCCGGTGCTCATAACCGGAGAGAGCGGGACGGGGAAGGAGCTGGTCGCGGAGTCCATATGGAAGGTGAGCACGAGGTGGGAAAAACCATTCGTCGTGCTTAATTGCGCCGCCATCCCCGAAACCCTTCTGGAGGCGGAGCTCTTCGGTTACGAGAAAGGAGCTTTTACGGGGGCTTCGGCATCGCGTACAGGTAAATTCGAAGAGGCCGACGGCGGGATTATATTCCTCGACGAGATCGGCGACATGCCGTTTTCACTCCAGGCGAAGGTGCTGAGGGTGCTCCAGAGCGGCACCTTCCACAGGCTCGGCTCCAATAAGGAGATATCGGTTGACGTCAGGATCATTACGGCTACGAATAAAGACCTCGAAAAGGTGGTGAGGGAAGGGAAGTTCAGGGAGGACCTCTATTTCCGCATAAACGTCGTGAGGATACACCTGCCCGCGCTCAAGGAGCGGAAAGAGGACATACCCCTCCTTTCCGAGTGCTTTACGAGGAGACACAGCACGCAGATAGGAAAGGAGATAAAAGGGGCGACGAGAAAGTTTCAGGCGGTCCTCATGGAATACGACTGGCCGGGCAACGTGAGGGAGCTTGAAAACGCGATCAGAAAGGCAATAGCGTTCACGAAAACGTCCTATCTCACTTCCTACGACCTCGACCTCCGGAGCAAACACAAGACGGTGAAACAGGCCGGCAATTTATCGTTCAAGGACGCTCTCAGGAGCTCCGTCAAAACCCTGCTCGGCTCGGATAGCGAGGAGAACATATACGATAAGGTCGTCAGGGAAGCGGAGATGGTCCTGCTAGTGGAAGCACTTGACGCGAGCGGGTGGAACCGTTCCAAAGCGGCAAGGAGACTCGGCATAAACAGGCTCACGCTCAGGCGGAAGCTGGAAGAATACAAGATCGGGGATGATTCGGGACACGTTGAAACGGACTGACCGGGCCCGCCCGGATTCAGAGTATCTCGGAAATTTTAAAAATAGAGTAGAAATCGATCCCCATTTCCCTGAACTTTTCCGCGGCTCCCTCTTCCCGGTCTACTATAACGAGTATTTTCCTCGCGAGAGCGCCCGTGCTCCGGACGGCGTCCACCGCGGTGATCACTGACCCGCCCGATGTGACGACGTCCTCGACAATTGCGGCATTATCGCCTGACCTCAGATTACCCTCCACGAGCTTCCCTGTGCCGTGCTCCTTCTCCTTCTTCCGGACGAGGAAGCCTCTGAGAGGATAATTCCCCCTGTAGCTCGCACCGAGAAGGGCGCCCACGATCGGGTCGGCCCCCATAGTCGGCCCGCCGACGGCCCCGATGAGGGGGTCGTGTTTTATTTCTTCGAGAAAAATGTCCGCGACGAGGGAGACTCCTTCCGGGTGAAGCGTCGTAATCCTTGCGTCTATGTAGTAATCGCTTTCTTTTCCGGACGCGAGCATGAACTTCCCTCTCAGGATCGAGTTCTCGAGGAGTATCCGCTTTAATATGTCTATTTTTTCAGACGCCAACACTGCCACCGTGCATGAATCAAACCTGTGATGCGCACCGCTGTCAATTTGCGGGAATTCTTTGACCCGCTAAGCCAGAATGAAAGAGGTGCCCGCCTAATCCTTTAGAGACCTCACCTTCCAGATATCCTCTGCGTATTCCGATATGGTGCGGTCGCTCGAGAACTTCCCTATGCGGGCGACATTCAGTATCGCCTTCTTCGCCCAATCCCCGCTGCTTTTGAATTCCTCCCCCACCCTCCGCTGCGTCTCGGAATAGGACTCGAAATCCGCAATGTGGAAATACACGTCGCCGTTCACGAGCAGGGATTCGTAAATCCATTTGAAGATCCCGTGCTCTTCCGTGCAGAATATATCGGACTCGAATGAGTCCAGCACCCTTTTCAGGTAAGGGCTCCTCTCGTAGATCTCCCTCGGATGATAACTGTGCGACTTTTTCATCTCCGCTATCTCGTTGGCCTTCAGTCCGAATATGAATATATTCTCCGCACCCACTTCCTGCCTTATCTCTATATTCGCCCCGTCCATTGTGCCGATTGTGAGCGCGCCGTTAAGGGCGAGCTTCATGTTGCCGGTGCCGGAGGCTTCCTTCCCGGCCGTAGATATCTGCTCGCTAAGGTCGGCGGCCGGAATTATCCTTTCTGCAAGGGTCACCTTATAGTCGGGGATGAACACCACCTTTAACTGGTCGTTCACCCTCGGGTCCGAGTTCACGACGCCGGCCACGTTGTTTATGAGCTTGATTATCTGCTTCGCCGCCCAGTATCCGGGAGCCGCCTTGCCGGCAAAGATATACGTCCTGGGCACGTTGAGCTGTGCGCCGTCTTCGACCACCCTGAAATACTGATGGATAATATGCATGATGTTGAGGAGCTGCCGCTTGTACTCGTGTATGCGCTTTATCTGCACGTCGTACAGGCTCTCGGGGTTCACGGCTACCCGCGTGATCCTGTGTATAAGCTTTGCGAGATTTTCCTTGTTGTCTTTCTTGATGCGTAAAAAGTCCCTCTGGAAATTCGCGTCCTCGGAATAGGCTTCCAGGGATCTCAGCTTGTAGAGGTCCGTTATCCAGCCGTCGCCGACCGTCCTGTTGATGAGCCTCGCGAGACCGGGGTTGCAATTGAGGAGCCACCTCCTCTGAGTGATGCCGTTTGTCTTGTTATTGAACTTTTCGGGAGCGAGCTCATAAAAGTCAGGGACGAGTGAGGTCTTTATAAGCTCCGAGTGGAGCTCCGCGACGCCGTTTACGGAGTGGCTGCCCACGATGGAAAGAAGGGCCATGCGCACCCTCTTGCCGTTCCCTTCCTCGATGAGAGACATCCTGCTGAGCCGGGCGGGGTCTTCGGGCCATCTCGACTTGATCTTTTTGAGCAGTCTGTCGTTGATATCGTAGATTATCTCCAGGTGGCGGGGGATGACGCGCTCGAAGAGCGATATCGGCCACTTCTCGAGCGCCTCGGGCAGAAGAGTATGGTTCGTGTACCCGAACGCGGCTTCCGTTATCGACCATGCCCTGTCCCACGGCACGTCGTTTTCGTCGATGAGTATTCTCATAAGCTCGGTAATCGCCAGAGCCGGGTGAGTATCGTTCAGCTGTATGGCCACCTTCGAGGAGAAATTGCCGAACCCGTCGTGTCTCTTGAGAAACCGTCTCACTATATCGCGTACCGCGCATGAGACGAGGAAATATTCCTGAATTACCCTGAGCTCCTTCCCCTGCTCGACTGTGTCGGAGGGATAGAGGACCTTCGATATGGTCTCGGACGCCATTTTCAGCTCGACAGCTTTCATGTAGTCGCCGCTGTTGAAGATCTTCATGTCGAACTCGGTCGACGACCTGGCCGAATACAGCCTAAGATAATTGACGGTCCTGCTCCCGTAGCCGACTATGGGCATATCGTAGGGGACCCCGTAAAGGAATTTCCAATCCTTCCAGGTCGATCTGAAGTTCCCGTTGACGTCCTTTTCAATCTTGACCTGGCCGTATATGGGCACTACGCATAAATCGTCGGGCCTCTCGACGAGCCACGGCGACTCCCCGCCGAGCCAGTGGTCGGGGTGCTCCACCTGGTAGCCGTTAATTATGTCCTGCTTAAAGATTCCGTAATCATAATTGATTCCGTATCCGAACCCGGGGATACCGAGCGTAGCGAGCGAATCCAGGAAACAGGCGGCCAGCCTCCCGAGGCCCCCGTTCCCGAGGGCCGGGTCGGACTCCGTTTCCGCGATCTCGCAAAGCTCGACGCCTAAGCTCTTAAGCGCGTCCCTGCAAAGGTCGAATATCCCGAGGTTTATGAGGTTGTTCGTGAGGGACCTGCCTATCAGATACTCGAGGGAAAGGCAGTAAACCCGCTTCGGGTCGGTCCTGTCGTATAATTCCTGAGTCTCGAACATCCCGTCCATTATCAATTCCCTGACGGCAAGGGATATCGCGTGGAAGAGGTCGTTATTCGACGCCTCCGCCAGCTTCTTCCCTATCGAGTATTTCAGGTGATATAGTATCCTGCCCCTGAGGAAGCTGGAGTCATAAGACATTTTTAACGCTGAATCAAAGTCGACCATCTGTCATATCCGTATATAAATATTTTTGAGTCAATATATAGCAGCCGGGGATATACTTACATGCCTGACCCCAGCATGAGGTAATTATACGTTTATCAGAGAATAAAGTTATAATCGCTTGTCATCCTCACCCCCTAACAGTGTATAATAAAAATCCGAAATACCAACAAACCTGAGCGCTTGACGCCAAATGGATCAAACAGAGATACATAAAAACACCCCGGGATATATAACGGATTACGACGTTTACCTGTTCAAGCAGGGCGCTCATACGAAGATGTACGAGAAACTGGGCTCTCATGTTACGGCGAAGGACGGGGCGCGCGGCGTGCATTTTGCAGTTTGGGCGCCTAACGCCGAGAGCGTCTCGGTAATCGGGGACTTCAACGGTTGGAACAAGGGCTCCCACAGGATGTCGCCCAGGTGGGACGAATCGGGCATATGGGAAACTTTTATTCCCGGCCTCGGGAAAGGAGAGGTCTATAAATATTACATTACGTCAAAATTCAATAACTACAGAGTGGAAAAGGCCGACCCCTACGCAAGGCGCGCCGAAACGCCGCCCAGGACCGCTTCGGTCGTATGGGAGCCGGATTATGAATGGAGCGACCGGGAATGGCTCGATAAAAGATACGAATATAACTCGCTCGATGCGCCCATTTCCATCTACGAGGTGCACATAGGCTCGTGGAGAAGGGTTCCCGAAGAGGGGAACAGGTCTCTCACGTACAGGGAAATGGCCCCCCTGCTCGCAGAATACGCGAAGTCGGCAGGGTTCACGCACGTTGAGTTCCTGCCGGTCATGGAGCACCCGTTTTACGGCTCATGGGGGTATCAGGTAACGGCGTATTTCGCGCCCACCGGCAGATACGGCACTCCCGAGGATTTCATGTATCTCGTCGACGTGCTCCATCAAAACGACATAGGCGTCATTCTCGACTGGGTGCCCTCCCATTTCCCGGGCGACGAGCACGGGCTCGTCTACTTCGACGGCACCTACCTTTACGAGCACGCGGACCCGAGAAAAGGGTTCCATCCGGACTGGGGCTCTTATATCTTCAACTACAGCAGGAACGAGGTAAGGACGTTTCTCAAAAGCAGCGCCATGTACTGGTTCGATCGATACCACATAGACGGCGTCAGGGCGGACGCCGTTGCGTCAATGCTCTACCTCGACTACAGCCGAAAACCGGGCGAGTGGTTGCCGAATGAGTACGGCGGCAACGAAAATCTACAAGCGATCAGCTTCATCAAAGAGTTAAACGAGTCGATCTATGCCCATCACCCGGACGTGCAGACGATCGCAGAGGAATCGACCGCATGGCCAATGGTCTCGCGTCCCACATACGTTGGGGGCCTCGGATTCGGGATGAAATGGAACATGGGGTGGATGAACGATACGCTCGATTATTTCTCGAGAGACCCCGTTCACAGGAAGTACCACCATAACGACCTCACGTTCAGCATAATGTATACGTTCACCGAGAATTTCGTGCTCCCGTTCTCTCACGACGAGGTGGTTCACCAGAAAGGATCTCTCCTCGGCAGGATGCCCGGCGACCTGTGGCAGAAATTCGCCAACATGAGGGCGCTGCTCGGATACATGTTCGGGCACCCGGGGAAAAAGCTTCTGTTCATGGGCGGGGAGATAGGTCAATGGGACGAATGGAGCCACGAGCGCAGCCTGGACTGGCACCTGCTGCAATTTCCCCTGCACAGCGGCCTCAGGCGTTGGGTCCAGGACCTGAACAGTTTCTATAGAGACGAGCCCGCAATGCACGAGATCGATTTCTCATACGAGGGATTCGACTGGGCCGACTTCAAGGACTACGAGCAGAGCGTGATAAGTTTTCTCAGAAAGAGCCGGGGAGAAAGGGAGATAGTGCTCGCCGTCTGCAACTTCACCCCCGTCCCCAGAAAACGCTACAGGATAAGAGTGCCCAGGGCCGGACTCTGGAGCGAGCGCTTGAACAGCGATTCGCATTTCTACGGGGGGAGCGGTATCGGCAACTACGGCGGTGTCCATACGTCGCCTGACGGCTACAGCTCATATATCGAGATAGACATTCCGCCGCTCGCCGTATTATTCTTCAAGTACGAGGGATGACATTATATAATTTCCATGATTTTTTCTCCGGGACGACTTTACATATAACCTTGTTTGAGCGTAGTTACGATGAAGACCGGAAGATCGACGGACATACGTACAGGAAAGCCTGAACCCCTCGGAGCCTCGTGGGACGGTTCCGGTGTGAACTTCGCAATATTCTCGGAGCATGCCGAAGGCATCGAATTGTGCCTGTTCACAAGAGGCATCCCCGACGCAGAAACAGCGAGGATACAGCTCACATCAAAGACGGGAAACGTATGGCACGCTTACCTGCCAGGGTTGAAGCCCGGCCAGCTTTATGGGTACAGGGCCCGCGGTCAATACAGCCCCGCTCAGGGATTAAGGTTCAATCCGAGCAAACTGCTCATCGACCCCTACGCAAAGGCGGTCTCGGGCGGAATAAATTTGAGCGATATTCACTTCGACTACGGTAATACGGCCAAGAGCGGCGAGACCGCGCCAGACCCCAAGGACAGCGGTGCATATATGCCGAAATCCGTTGTCATCGACGGGGCGTTTGACTGGGGGAAAGATTCCCCGCCCAATATACCCTGGGGCAGGACGATAATATACGAGCTCCACGTAAGGGGTCTTACCGCACTTCATCCGCGAGTCCCGGAAGAGCTTAGAGGGACATACACGGGCTTAACAGCTCCGCCCGTGCTAGACCATCTGCGCTACCTAGGCGTTACGACACTTGAGTTCCTGCCCGTTCACCAGAGCGTATCCGAAAAGAGGCTCCTCGAAAACGGCCTCGGCAATTACTGGGGTTATAACTCGATTTGTTATTTCGCGCCGGATATAAGGTTTTCGAGCGCGGCCTCACCTGGCGGACAGGTGACCGAGTTCAAGAGCATGGTCAGGACGCTCCACAGGGAAGGCTTCGAAATAATACTCGACGTCGTATATAACCATACGGCCGAAGGCGGCGCGGCGGGCCCCACGCTTTCACTGAGGGGGATCGACAATGCCGCCTATTACCGCCTCGACCGGAAGAACAAGGGGCATTACGTAAACTATACGGGATGCGGTAATACGGTGAATTCCGCAAAGCCGGCCGTATGGAAATTGATTATCGACAGCCTGAGATACTGGGTCACGGAGATGCACGTCGACGGATTCAGGTTCGACCTCGCGACCGCGCTCTTTCGGGAGGACCCTGAATACAGCAGAACGAACGCTTTATTCGGCATCATAAACCGGGATCCCGTCCTGTCGAAGGTCAAGCTCATTGCCGAGCCCTGGGACCTCGGTCCCGGCGGATATCAGGCCGGGCATTTCCCCGACCCGTGGTCCGAGTGGAACGACAGGTACAGGAACACCGTCAGGCGGTTCTGGAGAGGGGACCTCGGACAGCTGGGCGACCTCGCGTACCGTATAAGCGGGTCGAGCGATATATACGGATCGAGAATGAAGGGGCCCTACACGGGCGTAAACTACGTCACATCCCACGACGGCTTTACGCTCAACGACCTCGTCACCTATGAGAAGAAACATAACGAGGCTAACCTAGAAAACAACATGGACGGCACCGACTCCAACTACAGCTACAACTTCGGCGTGGAAGGGCCGTCCGACGACCCGGCAATCAGAAAACTGAGGGAGCGGCAGAAAAGGAACCTGATCGCAACACTCCTTTTATCACAGGGCGTCCCTATGCTCACCGCCGGGGACGAAATCGGGAGGACCCAGCAGGGAAACAACAACGCCTACTGCCAGGACAACGAAATATCCTGGTTGGACTGGAAGCCCGACGACTCCAAAAAGGAGCTCCTCGAATTTACACGGTTCATGATCGGCTTTCGGAAGAAGCACCCGATACTTAATCAGGGGAAATTCTTTCACGGTAAAATTGTCAGGGACAACGGATTCAAAGACCTGATATGGTTCCGGAAGGACGGGAACGAAATGACGAACGGAGACTGGCAGAACGGCAGACTCCTGTCGCTGGGCTTGATTAAATCGGGCGACAACCTCAAAAACATCAGGAGGCGGGTAAAGCCCGGATACGATAATACGCTTATGCTGCTGTTTAACGCCGACCCCGGGGAGACGGAGTTCATCATACCGTCGTACGGAATCGCAGAGAAATGGCAGATCGTCATCGACACCTCATCGGGAGTGGGATCGAAAGGACCTCGGAGGGTGCTTTCCGGGAATAAGCATATAATGCCCGGAAGGTCCCTCACCGTCCTGAAACCGATCTACACAAAAAAAATCGCCCGGGACCTCCCCGCGATCAAGCACTCTGAGAAATGAACAAGAGAGCGAGCGGCATTCTACTCCATATCACATCGCTTCCCTCGCGGTTCGGGATCGGGGACATGGGTCCGGAATCCCGCAGGTTCGCGGATTTTCTTCGCGAATCGGGGCAATCGTACTGGCAGGTGCTTCCGCTCAACCCGACCGACGGGACTTTCGGTCATTCCCCTTACAGCGGCCCCTCGTCCTACGCCGGAAACCCCCTCTTGATAAGTCCGGATTTGATGAAGGAGGCCGGATATCTGTCTGCAAACGATGTGAACATGAAAACCCTTCCCGATCCCGGGAAGGTCGATTTCGGGCTCGTTTCGGAATACAAGACCGGCCTCTTCGACCGTGCATTCAGAAATGCCGCTTCATCGCTTCCCGGCGACGGCGGATTTGCGGAGTTCACTAGAGCGAACGAACACTGGCTCGACGACTACGCGCTCTACGCTTCTGTCAAAAAAAATTTGAATTCCGGCACGTGGAGGGACTTCCCGGCTGATTTGAGAGACAGGGATAAAAAATCACTCGGGGCCTGGAGAGAGAAGGCCGAGAGGGAGATCCTCTACCACAAGTTCCTGCAGTACGTCTTCTTCGGCCAGTGGAGCTCGTTAAAGAAATACGCAAACGGTAAGGGTATCGATATAATAGGCGACATCCCCTATTACATAAACTACGACAGCTCCGAGGTTTGGAGCAATCCCGAATTCTTTAAGCTGGACGAAGACAAGAACCCCGAGTACGTATCAGGCGTCCCGCCCGATTATTTCAGCAAGACAGGACAGCTCTGGGGAAATCCGGTTTACGACTGGGAGGCTCTAAAAAAGAACGGGTTCGAATGGTGGATAAAACGCATAGGACATAACTTGAAGTTGTTCGATTCCCTGAGGCTCGACCATTTCAGGGGATTCGTCTCCTACTGGGAAGTGAAGTCCGGGGAAAAGACCGCGCTCAACGGGAGATGGGTGGGCCTCGACGCCGCGAGCTTTTTCGACACTCTGTTTTCCCGCTTCGACAAATCGAGGTTCATAGCCGAGGACCTCGGTTATATCACCCCGGACGTAAAGAAAATCATAAAAAAATACCGCCTCCCCGGAATGAAGATACTGCTCTTCGCATTCGGGGACGATTTCCCTTACGGAGACTACCTGCCTAATAATTTCAGCAACAAAAATTACGTCGTATACACGGGCACACACGACAACAATACAGTCATGGGATGGTGGAAGAAGGACGCGGGCAGCGCCGAGAAAGAAAGGTTTTTCAAGTATATAGGCGGTGAGATCGAAGCAGCGCAAATAAATTGGAAGTTCATAGAGTTAGCGATGTCGTCGATAGCCGACACCGCAATAATCCCTATGCAGGACGCACTCGGCCTAGGCGCCGGCGCGAAAATGAACAGGCCATCCACAAGATCCGGGAACTGGAGATGGAGGCTTGACCCCGGCTACTATAAAGACGCACTGGTGAAGAAGCTGAAAGGGATTACCGAAGCCAATGACAGGGGGCAACTTTCCTGTTAGTTTTATCCGTCTAAATACAATCTTAAAATTTATATTTATACTTATCTGAACCGCTCTACGGTCGGAAGTATCACGAAGAGGAAAGACGATTGATAAAGGTTCTATTCATAGCCTCAGAGATGGAGCCCCTGGCTAAGACAGGCGGGCTTGCGGACGTCATAGGCGTGCTTCCCAAAAAATTGAACGATATCGGGTGCGATATCAGGGTAATCATCCCTTACTACAGGGAAGTCAAGAAGAATCTCAGGCAGCTCAAGCTCAAGGTAAAGAACCTGTCCAGGGAAGTGCTGGTCAGCATCGACTGGCTCGCATACAAGGGGACTGTCAAAGAGACGACAGTAGACGGGGTGACGGTATATCTCCTCTGCAATGACGAGCTTTACGACCGCGACTACCTCTACACGACACCTAACGGCGATTACCAGGATAACGACCTCCGGTTTGGGTTCTTTTCTCTGGGTGCCCTCGAGATAGCGAAGGCACTCAACTTCAAACCGGACATCATACACTGCAACGACTGGCAGTCGGCCTTGGCCCCGATAGCGCTCAAGTGGAAGAAGCATTACAATAACGACCCGTTTTTCCGTAATTCGAAAATAGTTTTCACTATACACAATATCGCCTACCAGGGCATTTACGGCAAAGACATCCTCGACAAATTCGGGCTCAGCCAGTCTCTGTTCAATACCGAGCATCTTGAATTCTACGGGAGGGTGAACCTCTTGAAAGGAGGGATCATCTCTTCCGACCTGGTCACCACGGTGAGCCCGACTTACGCGAAGGAGATAAGGACGAGGGAATACGGTTACGGTCTCGACGGGGTGCTGCGCGTGATCTCGAACGAAGGAAAGCTGGCCGGCATACTGAACGGCATCGACTATGACGATTGGGACCCCGAAACGGACAAGGCCCTCTTCTATCATTACAGCAGCGGAGATATCGAAGGGAAGTTCCGCAACAAGTCAAGGCTCAAGAGCGTGCTCGGATTCGAGGCGAACGGGCACAAGCCTCTTGTCGGAGTGATCTCGCGGCTCGCGCTTCAGAAGGGTGTCGACCTCGTGGTAAGGTCGCTCAACAGCATACTCGACCTCGACGTCGACCTCGTCATTCTCGGGAAAGGCGACAAGAGGTACGAGAAACTGCTCCATGACGTTTCCGCCGACTACAGGGGGAATTTCAAGGCGATTATAGGTTACGACGAGTCGAAGGCCAGGCGCATATACGCCGGCTGCGATATGTTCCTGATGCCGTCGAGATTCGAGCCCTGCGGGCTCGGCCAGCTGATATCGCTCAGGTACGGGACCATCCCTATAGTAAGGGGCACGGGCGGGCTCCTCGATACGATTACCGATTACACGGCGAACAAAGAGTCGGGAAACGGCTTTATTTTCCAGCGCTTCAACGAGCATGACATGGTGGATTCGATAGAAAGGGCGTTGCGCGTCTATAGAAACCGTGAAGAATGGATAAACCTGATAAAAACCGGAATGACGATGGACTTTTCGTGGAACAGATCGAGCAAGGTTTATCTCAGGCATTACAAAGCGCTTCTCGGGAGAGCTTGACCGTTGTAATCCGACAGGGAAATAATCCGCTCGGCTCGATTCCCCCCACGTTCTATATATAAATACACAATGAGAGAGCATACTTATGCCGGTTCATTTTTCACCGCGCGGAAATTCGATGATATATTTATCCTTTTCGATAAAACGTAAGGGATAATTAAGCATGCGAAAATATGAATCGGCTTTGAGGCAGAACGTCCTCTGGTGGGTTGACGAAATAAAATCCGTGGACATTCTCGTCGGAATACCGTGCTATAACTGCGAGGACTCGATCGGATTCGTAGTCGAACAGGTAGCCAAGGGTTTGTCCCAATACTTTCCTGAGTATAAAGCGGCAATCTTCATAAGCGACGGGGGCTCTCTCGACGACACGAGGGAGAACGCCTATCAGGCCAAGATCCCGGAGAATATACACAGAAGGGTCACGATATACAGAGGTTTTCCGGGGAAGGGTACTTCGTTCAGAGCCGTATTCGAGCTCGCGATCATGCTCAAGGTAAAAGCGATTGCAGTATTCGACGCGGACCTGAGGAGCATTACCCCTGAGTGGGTTAAATTCATAGTCGAGCCCATTCTCGACGGCTCGGCCGGGTTTGTCGCCCCTTATTACAGAAGACACAAATTCGACGGTACAATCACGAACCAGATCGTATACCCCTTGACCCGGGCGCTCTACGGGATCGACGTCAGGCAGCCGATAGGCGGGGATTTCGGCTTTTGTCCCGAGCTCGCCGCTTTTTACGTCAAGCAGGACGTATGGGACACGGACGTGGCGCGGTTCGGTATAGACATCTGGATGACGACATGCGCCGTGAACGAAGGACATAAGATCGTTCAAACCTACCTGGGCACCAAGATACACGGCGCGAAGGACCCGGCGTCCGATCTCGGGCCCATGTTCAGGCAGGTAGTCAGCACCGTCTTTTACCTGATGAGCAAATACGAGCACAACTGGCACAGGGAGAACCCTTTCCGGGCAATCCAGATCAACCACAAGATCGAGGAAGAGCCGAAACTGGAGGCCATATCGGTCAGCATGAACGACCTCCGCGAAGAGTTCGTCGAGGGGTTCAAGCACTTCCGCCCGATGTACATTGAGATCTTGAACGACGATAACCTCGAAAGACTGGACGATATATACAACAACTGGAATTCCAACAAGGATGCCGAGTTCGATGCCGTGCTCTGGAGCAAGATACTTTACGATTTCGCCTATATCTACCAGCAGTGGCAGCGTAACAAGAGGAGGCTCGTCGATATAATTACGCCGCTTTACTTCGGAAGAGTGAAGAGCTACTGCCAGCAGGTCATGAGCCTGACGAGCGATGAAGCGGAGCAGGTCGTTCAGGACCAGGCGAGGATCTTCGAGGAAAATAAATCCTACCTGCTCAAGAGGTTCGAGATCTGGGAAGACTGATTTCTCCATTCCCGGCTGACCCGGCACTCAAGCGGGCTCCTTCCGTTCATAACGCATATTTCAACTGAGGAGCAGTCAGGCAATCGGTATAATTACTACGATGCCTGCCCCGTACGTCTGATACACATACTTGTGTTTAGAACGGGCATCCGTGGAGGCCGTGCTTTGATTTCAACGATATCTCAAAAATACTGCATGCTGCATATATCGAGGGCGGATATACATGGCCTCTGACGTCAGGCGCACGATAGGACTCCTGGGGGCCGTGGGAATAGGCGTCGGCGCGATCATCGGGGGCGGCATTCTTGCCCTTGCCGGTGTCGCGTTCGCCGTTACGGGCCCTAGCGCCATACTGGCATTCGCGCTCAACGGAGTGATCGCGATCATCACTGCCTTAAGCTTCGCCGAGCTGTCGGCCGCCTTTCCCGAGTCGGGCGGGACCTACGTCTTCTCGAAAAAAGTCTTATCGATCAGGGCCGCATTCGCTGTTGGATGGGTCGTGTGGTTCGCGTCCATAGTAGCCGCCGTACTCTACGCCGTTGGAGCCGGGTATTTCATAGGGATCCTGATCGACAGGCTCTTATCGGCGATTCCCGGGTCCCCTGACGGATGGATAAGCGCCAACAGAACCGCCGGGGGGATCGCGTTAATCGCCATAGTCTATTACACGCTAGGCCTGATACATAACAAGGGCGGCGGGAGCGTCCTGGCGAATATCGGGAAAATCGCCGCCTTCTCGGTACTCATCATTGCAGGGTTTGCGGCGCTGCCCGGGGAAACGTCCGCCGATATAAGGCGGGATTTCACTCCATTCCTGGCATTCGGCACTCTCGGATTGATACAGGCGATGGGCTATACATTCATAGCACTCCAGGGGTTTGACCTCATTGCGGCCGTCGCGGGCGAGATCAAGAATCCCGGAAGGACTATTCCCAGGGCGATGATGATCTCGCTCGTCATCGCTCTCGCCATTTACATCCCCTTAATCTTCGTAATCGCCGTCTCCGGGACCAAACCTGGAGAATCGATTACGGCGCTCAGCAAGGCGAACCCGGAATCGATCATAGCGCTGGCCGCCGAAACATACCTGGGGAAGGCCGGTTACTGGATCGTCATAGCGGCTGCCGTTCTATCGATGCTCTCCGCGCTATACGCGAATATACTGGCTGCATCGAGGGTGGCCCAGAGCATGGCCCGCGACCGTACACTGCCGAGGAAGCTGGGGACTGTCGATGAAAGACGCGGGACCCCGGTTAACGCTATCGCGGCGACGGCCTTGATTATAGCGGCAACCGTATTTATAGTGCCGGATGTAGGCTCCGCCGGAGCCGCGGCGAGTCTGATTTTCCTCTTGACTTTCGCCCTCGCCCAATGGATTGCTGTAGTTGCACGCAGGAGGAGGAGCCCGGTCGAAGGGTCGTTTCTTACACCATTCTATCCCTATCTCCCCGTCTTCGGCATAACCGCCTGCCTCGGTCTCGCCGTGTTCCAGGGTATTACGGTTCCCGTTGCCGGGGTGATCGCGGTTATATGGCTCGGAATCGGAGGGTGTCTCTACGTCATACTTTTCGGGCGCAGCGCAAGAATTTTCGACGCTTCGTCCGAGGGCTTCGACCCCGAGCTCGTCAGGCTGAGAGGCAGAAGCCCGCTCGTGCTCGTCCCTATTGCTAACCCGGCTAACGCGGCCCCGATGATAAGGGTCGCGGGCGCGCTCGCTCCCCCTGAAACGGGGAGGGTTCTACTCCTGTCCGTGGTGCTTTCCGGAAGCGGTGAAAACACAGAGAGGGAGGAGGATCTGATCGCGAACTCGCAGAAAGTTCTTCGGGAAGCGATCTCGGCCTCACTCGAGATCGGGCTTTCACCGGAAGCCCTGATCACCATCGCCGAGAGGCCATGGCCCGAGATAATACGGGTGTCCGAGACGCACGGATGCGAAAGCCTGCTTCTAGGCTTGACACAATTCACCGACAGCGAAACGGAGAAGAACCTCGAAGCGCTCCTCAACAGCGTCGACAGCGACGTCGTGATTCTCCGCGCTCCCGGCGACTGGCAGATGATGGACGTAAAGCAAATCCTCGTACCTGTCGGAGGGAGGGGCAGCCATGGGGAGCTCCTCGCAAGGATACTGGGCAGCATTTGCCGCTCCGGCAATCCCGAGATCACCTTCCTCAGGGTCTTACCGGAAGACACGGACTGGAGAACATACGACAGGGCGAGAAGGGAGCTTTTCCTTTACGCGGCCGACCAGGCCGTGAAGGGGGAGATAAAAATACAGGTGGATAGATCGGACGATATAGCCGCCCGAATTATTGAGCGCGTGACCGGAAGCGACCTCGCGATACTCGGTATACGGAGGCTCGGCAGACGGCAGAAATTTCTCGGGGAGCTGACACTGAGGATCGCTCGAGAGACCGACCGACCGCTCCTGATGATAAGCAAGGGGAGCTAGGGGCGTCGGGACTGACCGGCTGACGCCATGCGAAAATACAAGGGGCTCACTCGATCGATTTAATATGCTGAAAACATTGAGAAATCGGCCCGTTTTCTATTGAGCTTGGAGAGACCGTACGGTCGGGATCGTAAAACTTAATAATTTAAGCTCTTTTCAGCTGCACCCCCCCTAGCAAAAGTGCACGAAAACCGGCTGGAATGTTGGGTTCCGGGCGCATTGTGTAAACGCACACAGCAGGGATGTGTAAATTTACACAATTGTGCAAAAATCCACCTCTTGTATTAACATAAGCCCCTGAATATACTTACTATTGGTACCACCTTCAATTGGCATAAGACTTGCAATAGATTATTAGCACATGCAAATAAAAGTACAGAAATTCGATGTTGCTTCATTTAAATTGGAGGCTTCAGCGGTTAAGAAGCACTGGTTATCATCCCTTCCATGATAAACAGTTTAAAATCTGACGGTGTTGCTGCATTAAGTTAATTTCCGCTTTTAATCTAAAAACAGGCAAATTGATCGAGATTTAACGGGCAATGTGATGGGAAAATCATACGCATATAAAAATAATTTACGGGTTCTGAAAGGAGGATCACACTCAGATGTTTAATTTTGGTGAGTTAATTACAGCGGGCTATATATACGCGGCCGTGAGCTTCGCTCTTTCGGTTTTGCTTATAACCGTTAAAAACCTTATAGGCAAGGACAAACACTACTACAGCGTTCTCGAGTACGTGAACGTCAATATAGTAGCCGCGTTGATTATATGGGTACTGGGGTATTCCGTGCCGGACATTCTTCTACTCTCGGCGTTGAGCGTTACGACAATGCTTGTAGCCCACAGGGTGCTTAAAAACTTCACTATAGCGGGACGGCTCTTACTTGTAACTTACGCCCTCTTTTCACTCTTCGGAATGATCTGGGGATTCTGGTTCATTACATCGGTCGACGTAAGCACGGTCACGCGGGTGCTGATGTTCATCGGGTACCCGATCCTGTTCATGACCCTCTTCGGGGGGATAATCACGGCCTTCGAGCAGTGGGAAGTGCTCGGAAAGGTAAAATGGGAGAGACCCAACGCCCCCCTTCCCTCAGGTATGCTGAAACGTTTTCCGAAAGTGTGCCTCCAGGTGCCGGCCTATTCCGAGCCGCCGGACATCGTTATCGCAACTCTCGACAGCATAGCAAAGCTTAATTATCCGAACTTCGAGGTAATGGTCATAGACAATAACACCAAGGATCCTAACCTCTGGAAGCCTGTCGAGGCGCACTGCGCCAGGCTTGGGGAGAAGTTCAGGTTCTTCCACGTGGATCCTATTAAAGGCGCAAAAGCAGGCGCGCTTAACTTTGCTCTAAGGCACACGCATTCGGACGTGGAGATCATAGGCGTCGTCGACAGCGACTACCAGGTCGAGCCCGATTTCCTCGACCGTCTCGTCGGATATTTCGAAAACCCCGATATCGGCTTCGTCCAGACCCCACACGATTACAGGGAGTGGGGACAGAGCCTCTACCAGAGGATGTGCTACTGGGAATACAAATATTTCTTCGAGACGATCATGCCGAGTCTCAACGAGCGGGACGCGACCCTCACCGTGGGCACGATGTGTCTCATCAGGAAAAAAGCGCTCGAAGACGCAGGCGGCTGGGCGGAATGGTGCCAGACGGAAGATTCCGAGCTGTCCATACGTATCCATGCGGCGGGCTACTCCTCGGTTTATACGAACGAAACGTTCGGACGCGGACTCATACCCGAAACATTCCTCGGCTACAAAAAGCAGCGTTTCAGATGGACATTCGGGCCTGTCCAGGAATTGAAGCGGCATTTCAGGCTCTATCTTCCGAAGTTCATGTCCAAACCCTCGGCCATGACCACGCTCCAGAAAGTCCATCATCTGAACCACGGGTTCGGATACCTGAACTTGGGCGTAGGCTCCCTGTTCATTCCGTTCGGGCTCGCGGCGATGGTATCTATGGTGCTGCACCGTGAAGTTATAAAAGTGCCCGAGGCCATGTGGATCACATCACTTATCGTACTGGTATGCGGGTTCACGCTAAGATGGCTGACGTACCACGTATACCTAAAGTGCCCGCTCAAGGACACGATAGGCGCGTTCATCGCGAACAGCGCACTGACACATACTTACATAGTGGCGAGCATATCGTGCATGTTCAAAAACGAGATAGCCTGGCAGAGGACGAACAAATTCAAAGAGCTTCCTCTGGGACTGGGCGCCCTGAGCTCGGTGCAGGCGGAAACTATTATCGGAATCCTGATCCTCGCCCTGGGCGGAGTTTCATTCTTCTTGATCCCCAGCATGGGACTGCACTTCGTACTCGGCTCATTGATGATGCTCAAAGGGCTCGAGTATCTTGCCGCGCCGGCTTTGGCGCTCCTCGCGGAGCACGAGCTGCAGAAATCCAGGGAATCGGAGCGTTTCGTTACGAAGCCCGTCCCTAGCAGCAGCGCGAACCAGTATCAGCCGATAAAGAGAAACATAACGAAATAAGTCTGACTTTACCGGTCGGAACCGGACATTATGATCAAGAAATAGAGAAAGGGGGACCAGCAAGTCCCCCTTTTTGTTTCCGACTTCCTCTCAAGCCGCGGCACATATAGACATCCCGTCCGGAATGAATCGGTCCCGGCCGGGAATTCTTGCAACCCCTCCGCGTTTCCCTTATCATCTCATTAACGGACCGGAACATTAGCAAACGATGGCCAAGGGTATTGCATTCAGCAATGAAGAGATCGCGGATGCTCTCGAGCACATATCGTCCCTGCTCGAGGTACAGGGGGCAGGCACATACAGGGTCAGGGCGTATATGAACGCCGCGCGCACTCTCAGGGAATGCGGAGAGCCCGTCTCAAAAATACTCGAAAAGGAAGGCGCGAAGGGGCTAGAATCCCTTCCCGGCGTCGGGAAGAGCATCGCCGCAGTCATATCGGAGCTCCTTTCCACGGGGCGGATCGGCTTACTCGAAAGGCTCGAAGGCCAGGCCTCCCCGGAAGAGCTTTTCGAGACGGTGCCCGGTATAGGTGAGAAGACAGCACATCAGATACATGAGACGCTCGGGATAGAGACGCTCGAGGAGCTTGAGATAGCCGCCCACAACGGGAGCCTCTATAAGGTCCCCGGCCTCGGCAGGAGAAAGGTAGAGGGGATAAGGGACGCCCTCGCCGGCATACTTTCCCGCTCCTCGAGACGGCGTGCGCGGAGGCTCCGATGGCTCGAGCACGAGATGAGGGAGCTTGAGACAGAAAAACCCGGAGTAAATCTCGTCCTCGAAGCGGATAGGGAGTACAGGGAAAAGGCGGCCCTCGGGGAGCTCAAGAAGATTGCGCCCAAGCGCTTCAACCCAACAGGCGAAAAATGGCTTCCCATATATCATAAGGAGAAGGACGGCTGGTCGTTCACGGTTCTGTACTCGAACTCGCCCCTCGCGCACAAGCTGGGCAGGATGATGGACTGGGTCATAGTCTATTACGAGAAAGACGGGGAGGAAGACCAGTGCACGGTCGTCACCGAATGGCAGGGAAGACTCTCGGGCAGGAGGGTAATACGCGGCCGGGAAAAGGAATGCATGGATTATTACAGCAGCCGCGGAAGGGAAGTAGTCTATTCCAAAAACTGATGTCGAAATGAGACTGAAGTCAATCCCGCATGTATTGTGAATACGTCACAGGCCCCGGTTCACGAGGAATATCGCCGTCTGCGCGAACATGTTCGGAAAGAGCTTCACGCTCTCGCTCTCGCTGATGTACATGCTCCTCTCGATCCTGACGTTCTTCAGGCGGCAGTAGTCGATAAAATCGGAAATGCTCAGGAAATGGAGATTCGGGGTTTCGTACCACTGGTAAGGCAGCGCGCCGGTTACGGGGGTCCTTCCCCGGAAGAAAATCTGGAGCCGGGACTTGTAATAAGCGAAATTGGAAAAGCTTATTATAACCTTTCTGCCCACCCTCAGTGCGTCCGTCAGCACCGAATCCGGGTGCTTGATCTGCTGGAGGCTCTGGTTGAGGATCACGTAGTCGAACGATTTATCTTCGTATTCGGCCAGACCGCTGTCTATATCCCCGTGTATGACGTTCAGCCCCTTCGCAACGCATGCATAAATCGCCTGGTCGTCTATCTCTATGCCCTGACCTCGGACGCCTCTTTCCTTGATCAGAATGGCAAGAAGCTCTCCCGTTCCGCACCCGAGATCGAGAACCGTCGTCTGCGGCTTAACCAGTTTTAATATGGCTTTTTGGTCAAAGCGGACGTTCCCATATGTCATAGTCTCAGTCCGCTTCGCATTCGTGGAACACTTTCTTCAGGAAATGCGAGATCAGGTGCGTCTCCTCGTCAATCTCGAGAAGGAACGCGTCGTGTCCGTATGTGGAGTCCACTTCGCAGTACGTGGTCTCGATCCCCGAGCGTTTACACGCCTTGACTATCTCCTTCGATTGGTAGGCGGGATATAGCCAGTCCGATTTAAACGCGATGACGAGCACCTTCGTCTTCAGGCCCTGGAGGGAGTCTTGCAGCGGCCTCCACTGCGTCGCGTCGAAGTTATCCATGGCTTTCGTAATATAAAGATATGAATTGGCGTCGAAGCGCTTTACGAAACTGTCTCCGCGGTAACGGAGATAGCCTTCGACCTCGTAGTCGGCCGTGAACTTGAAGGGCCGGGCCCCGTCCTTCTTCTGCCTCCCGAATTTCTCCTCCATGGATATGTCGCTCATGTACGTGATATGCCCTATCATCCTGGCCACGGCGAGTCCCTTGGCGGGCGTGAGGCCGCCGTAATAATCACCGGAATTCCAGTGCGGGTCGGCCATGATCGCCTGCCTCCCCACTTCGTTGAACGCGATCTGCTGAGGGGAGTGTTTTATGGCGGTCGCTATAGGGATTGCGCTCCTTATCCTGTCCGGGTACCTGATGAGCCAGGAAAGGGCCTGCATGCCGCCCATGGAGCCCCCTGCCGCCGTAAGCAGCTTATCGATGCCTAAATGATCGATAAGGCGCTTCTGCGCGTCCACCATATCGTTGATCGTGATTAGGGGAAAATCGAGGGCGTAATGACCGCCGGTTGCCGGATTTATGCTCGAAGGGCCTGTCGACCCCTTGCAGCCGCCTATGACGTTACAGCAGATAACGAAATATTTGTCCGTATCGAACGCCCTGCCCGGGCCTATCATCGAATCCCACCAGCCCGGGTTTTTCCCTTCCGCATCGAGCCCTGCGGCGTGCGCGTCGCCGGAAAGTGCGTGCAGTATGAGTACGGCGTTCGTTTTATTTTCGTTGAGCGAGCCGTAGGTCTCGTAAGCTGTCGTTACCGGCCCGAGCTTCTCCCCGTTCTCGAGCGGAAGGCTGTCGATTGTATGGAACTGCGTCTCAACAACACCGACGCCGTCTTCGTATTTATCGATTTTCTTCGTCTTCACCCTTTAACCTCTGTAATAGCCGAGGGACACATGAACAGCTTATCCCGCCTTTTCCAGCGCCTGATCTATATCTGCGATAATGTCGCTTATATGCTCGATCCCCACGGAGAGACGGACGAAGTCCGGAGTCACGCCCGTCGAAAGCTGCTCCTCGGGAGATAGCTGCTGGTGCGTGGTCGTGGCGGGATGAATTGCGAGTGTCTTCGTATCACCTACATTCGCCAGGTGCGAGATCAGCTGTAGCGAATCGATGAATTTCCGCCCCGCCTCGAGCCCGCCTTTGATACCGAAGCCCAGTATCGCGCCAGAACCCTTGGGCAGGTATTTGGCCACCCTCTCCTTCTCGGGGCTGTCGTCGAGCCCAGGATAATTGACCCACGCCACCTTCGGGTGCTCCTTCAGGTGCATCGCAACTGCAAGCGCGTTCGCCGAATGTCGCGGCATGCGGAGGTGAAGCGTTTCGAGTCCCTGCAGGAAAAGGAAAGCGTTAAACGGAGAGACGGCCATCCCGAGGTCCCTTAAAAGTGTGACTCGAGCTTTTATAATATAAGCGATATTGCCGAGCGGTTTTAAAGCTTCAATAAAATCTATCCCGTGATAGCTCGGCTCCGGCTCCGATATGAGGGGAAACTTCCCGCTGTCCCATTCGAACTTGCCTGAATCTACTATGACTCCGCCGATGCTCGTCCCGTGGCCTCCGATAAATTTCGTCGCCGAATAGACAGTAATATCCACTCCGAAATCAAACGGCCTCAATAAGTACGGGGATACCGTATTATCAAGAACGAACGGTATCCCGTTTTTGTGAGCCACGCCGGAGATACCTTCGAGGTCGGCCACGTCGAGCTTGGGATTACCTATGGATTCGGCATAGACTGCTTTCGTTTTCTGTGTAATTGCTTTTTGAAGTGCCTTTAAATCGTTCGACTTTACGAACTTTACGGTTACCCCGAGGCGCGGGAAAGTGTAATGGAACAGGTTATAAGTCCCTCCGTAGAGGTTGTCCATGGATACGATCTCATCCCCTGCCTGCGCTATGTTGAGGAGCGCCATAGTCGTAGCGGATTGTCCGCTCGAAACTGCAAGGGCTCCGACTCCGCCGTCCATAGCGGCTATCCTTTTCTCGAATGCGTCCTGCGTCGGGTTCATGATCCTCGTATAGATGTTCCCGAACTCGCGCAGCCCGAAGAGATTCGCGGCATGTTCCGTGCTCTTGAACTGGTAGGATGTGGTCTGATAGATGGGGAGCGCCCTCGCCCCGGTCGCGGGGTCGGGCTCCCACCCTCCGTGGAGAGCGAGCGACTCTACTTTAAGCTGACTATCGATCTTACTCATTCACATACTCCTTTGGTCTCATTTTATTTTTTATCTTAATCGGGTTTGATAAAAATGTCGAGATAGTATCCATGCCTCGAAACCAGACCCGTCCTCATGCGCCCAAGCCGCAGCAATATCTGTTGATTGCACGAGATTATATCATAGAAAAATAGGGCAATCACCATGCCAATTGCTACAAATTGATATAATTCCAAGGAGTTGCGCTTCGACAAGACGCATGATTACAACCTAATGTCACGCCACTCCGGGTCATTTAGTTACCATTTGTATAATTCTTATGCACAAGGAACCGGATATCATGGGAACCCCGCAATCATGCAGGGAGGACAACAGTAGAGGAGGCATTGCCTATTTCGCTGGTGGAGCCGAAGGGATTTGAACCCTCGACCTCATGAATGCCATTCATGCGCTCTCCCAACTGAGCTACGGCCCCACGGAAGGTATTAATTTAAGTCCTCATTCGTTTAAAGTCAAATAAAATAATGTATAATTCCTAGCTTATACTCGATTTTGCCTCGATTATAAAGGAGAAATTTGATGAATGTCGTTAACGTCGGCCTTATCGGCGCAGGCACCGTCGGATGCGGTGTTATCGAGGTGCTGCGTAAGAACATGGATATAATCGAAAAGAGGACCGGCATCAGGATAAATCTTAAAAAAATAGCCGATATCGACCCCGACAGGAAAAGGCCCGTCGCAATCCCCAGAAACAAGATGACGAAGGACGCGGGAGAGCTCCTTCGGGACAGCTCGATCCAGATAATTATTGAGCTCGTTGGAGGGACGGGTGTAGCTAAGGACCTCGTGATAGGAGCCATCAGGAGCGGGAAACACGTAGTAACGGCCAATAAGGCGCTCCTCGCGCATTACGGCAGGGAGATTTTCGGAGCGGCTGCGGAAAATGGCGTCGATGTCGGGTTCGAGGCCAGCGTGGGGGGCGGAATACCTATTATCAAGGCCGCGCAGGAAAGCTTCGTCGCGAACAATATACTTTCGATACACGGGATAATAAATGGTACGTCCAATTACATACTTTCGAGAATGACGGAGGAAGGGTCCGGGTTCGCCGAGGTCCTGAAAGAAGCCCAGAAAGAGGGTTATGCCGAGGCCGACCCGTCGTTCGACGTGGACGGGATCGACGCCGCGCACAAGCTCTCGATCCTCATCATGCTCTCCTTCGGCATTTTCATAAGCTTCGGGAAAATTCACGCGGAAGGGATAAGGGGCATTACACCGCTCGATATAGAGTACGCAGACGAGCTCGGGTACAAGATAAAGCTCCTTGCCGTCGCGAAATGGAGGGAAAAAGGACTCGAAGCCGGGGTCTATCCGGCCCTCGTGAGAAAAGAAACACAGCTCGCCGACGTATCGGGAGCTTTTAACGCTATCTACCTCGTAGGCGACGCTGTAGGGCCGGCCATGCTCTACGGCAAGGGGGCGGGAATGATGCCCACGGCCAGCGCCGTCGTGAGCGACGTTATCGAGATCGCGAAAGACATCTCGCTCGGGAACACGCACCCATCCCCTCCGAGGTTTTACGGGGTGAAAGAGCTGTCACGGCTGATAAAAATGAGCGATACGACGAACAAATACTATCTGAGGTTCCAGGCCGAAGACAGGCCCGGCGTGCTCGGCAGAATCACGGGGAGCCTTGGGAAACACGGGATCAGCATCGAATCCGTCATACAGAAAGGCAGGCACCTGGGCGGCGGGGACGTCCCGGTTGTAATCATGACACACGAGGCTCTGGAGAAGAATCTCCTTTCCTCGCTCAGGGAGATAGACAGGTTCTCCACCATACGGGCGAAAACGACTTTCATAAGGATAGAAGACCTTTGACCGGGATTGTGAGAGCCGCTGTCTCGCTAGTATTAATGTTTCACGGACGGGAGCCGGGAGAATCAACTCCCGGAGAAGAGCGCGTATTAATCGGGCGCGGGCAATATGACGAAAAAAGTTAATTTCGAGGAAATATTCGATTCGTTACCGGAATCCATAATCATTATAGACAAGGACCTACGCGTGCTCGATATGAACGACAACGCCGAGAGCACTTTCAGGATTTCCAGGGAAAAGGCCAGGGGACAGCATTCGAGGGCATTCATGCCCGAAGGGATCGACCAGGTCGCGCTAATGGCGATGGGCGAGGGCAGAACCGTAATCGGCGATGAGATTAAACCTACGCTGAGGAGCGGCGAGCGCATCTCCATTCAGGCCGTCGCTTCCCCGCTCTTCACGAGCGACGGGGACCTCAAGGGGGCGATAGTGCAAGTCAAGGACATGTCCGGCACGAAGTTCCTAAACAGCAAGAGCATACAGGAGATATCGGCGTCCAAGTTCGAGAACCTCGTGCTGGGGCTCGCTCACGAGCTCAAAAACCCGCTCAGCGGTATAAGGGGGGCGGCTCAGCTCCTGGCCGAAGACGCTCCGAACAAGGAGACGCTTAAATGCGCCGAGATCATAACGAAGGAAGCCGACAGGCTGAGCGCCCTTCTCAACACGCTCAAGCAGCTTGAGCCGTTCGCCGAAGAGGTATTCGAGCTTATAGACATACACGAGCTGCTTATGGAAATCATATACCTCGAATCGATGTCCAAAGCGGGAAATCGGATACAGTACAAGCAGAATTACGACGTCACGATACCGCCCATACACGGCGACAGGAACTCGCTTAAGCAGGTGTTCCTCAACCTTATTAAAAACGCAGCCGAGTCTATCCCGGGCAAAGGACAGGTCGAGGTTTCCACCAGATGGATCACAGAGCACAAGCTCAAGGGACAGAATTCGATGGCTGTCGAGATAAGGGATAACGGAAGCGGGATATCTCCGGATTCGCTGGAGAAAATATTCAACCCCTTTTATACTACTAAAAAAGAAGGGTCGGGTCTCGGACTCTTTCTGGCGTATCAGATTATCGCCAAGCACGGCGGAGCGATCTTCGTCGACAGCGAGGTCGGTACCGGTACGACGGTCAAGGTGTTCCTGCCTATATCCGGAGTATAATTCCGGCGTACGAATCTGAACCAAAATGAAATCCGAAACGGGCAATTGATAATCGAAAGCATAAGATGAAAAAAAAGGTACTCGTCGTAGACGACGAAGAAAGCATAAGGTGGGTGCTCGGCAAATGCCTGGAGAAGGCGGGCTACACGGTCCGTTATGCCGATAACGGGGCGAAGGCCGTCGAGAGCGCATCGTCGGAAGGTTTTTCCTCGATAATCCTCGACATCACAATGCCCGATATGAGCGGCTTCGACGTGCTGAGGGAATTCAGGTCGCGAGGGATCAATCCGCCTGTAATCATTATCACCGCTCAGAACACGGTCAAGAACGCAATAGACGCCATGAAGCAGGGCGCGTACGACTATATAGCCAAGCCGTTTGACCTCGACGAGGTCAAGCTCACCGTACAGAGGGCCATAGACAGCTACGAGAACTCGAAGAAGCTCGAGATGCTCAGGGCGGAATCCGGAGAAGCGGATTCCCTCCAGGACATCGTCGGCAAGTCCCAGGTCATGCTCAACATATACAAGATGATAGGCAGGGTAGCCGAGCGGGACATTACGGTGCTCGTAGTCGGTGAGAGCGGGACCGGCAAGGAGCTCGTGGCGCGGGCCATACACCAGAACAGCATGAGGAGGGACGGAAAGATGGTCGCGGTCAACATAGCGGCCATTCCGAAGGAGCTCCTCGAAAGCGAGCTTTTCGGCTACGAGAAAGGAGCCTTCACAGGGGCCTCTCTCCCCAAACAGGGGAGGTTCGAGGAAGCCCACAAAGGCACTCTGCATCTCGACGAAATCGGCGACATGCCGCCCGAGCTCCAGACGAAGCTTCTCAGGATACTCGAGGAGAGGAAATTCTACAGACTCGGAAGTGAAAAACCCACTCCCGTCGATGTCCGGATAATAGCGTCGACGAACAAGAACCTCGAGAAAGAGGTGGCCGAAGGCAGGTTCAGGGAGGACCTTTACTACAGGCTGAACGCGATCACGATCGAGATACCGCCGCTCAGAAAAAGAATAGAAGACGTCGTGCCGCTCATCGAGCATTTCCTCAATAAATACTCGCGGGAGCTGGGCGTAGCCAAGAGGACAATATCCGACGAAGCAAAAGAGCTCGTGCTAGGCTACAGTTGGCCCGGCAACGTCAGGGAGCTTGAGAACATAATCAAACGCGTCCTCGTGCTGACGTCCGACAGCGTAATCACGAGAGAGACCCTTATCGAAGCCGCCCCCCATCTCGAAGGCAGGGCGAGGAAGGAACAGGAATCGTTCGATCAGCTCATCACCAACGAGGTCAATTTCCTTATGGAGGCCGGGGGCACGGAGACCGATGGGCATATCCACGATATAATCATCAGAAAGGTCGAGAAACCCCTCATTGAAGCCGTACTCAGGATTACTAACGGGAACAAGAAAAAGGCCGCCCAGATACTGGGCATCAACAGGAATACGCTTTCAAAAAAGATGGAAGAGCTGGGTCTCGAGGGCAAAGACACGGATTAATCCCGGAAGGGTCATGCGATCTTGTTGAGACTTTCTATGTACTCGAGCCCTTCTTTCGCCGCAGCCTGCTCGGCCTGCTTCTTGTTCCTTCCGGTCCCCTTGCCCATGCATTTTCTGCCGAGCCTGACCTCAACATGGAAACACTTGTCGTGAGGAGGCCCTTCCTCGAGCACTACCTTATACTTCGGAACCTTTTTAAACTGCCTCTGCGCGACTTCCTGGAGCCTGGTCTTATAGTCCCTGAAGATCTCCTCGTCGCCGTTAAGACAGTTCTTGAGCAGCTTCGTAACTATCCTGTAGACCTTCTTGTATCCCCCGTCGATGAATACCGCGCCTATCACCGCCTCGAACGCTCCGGCGAGGTTCGACTGCCTCTTTCTCCCTCCTGTATTCTCCTCGCCCTTCCCGAGAAGTATCTGCTTGTCTATCTTGAGCTCTTTGGCGAAATGGGCGAAATTCATGCGGCTCACTATAGCGCTCCTCATCTTGGAGAGCTTCCCCTCGGCGGCATCAGGGAAGAGATCGTACAGCACACGCGCGACAATGAAGCCCAATACGGCATCGCCCAGGAACTCCATCCTCTCGTTGCTCTCGACGGAAGTCTCGTTGGCGTAAGAACTATGGGTTAGCGCGGTTTTAAGAAGGCTCGGGTCCTTGAATCTGTAATTGAGCTTCTTCTCGATCATGAGCTTAGAAAATTATCATCAAGAAAGACTAAAATCAACCGTCCTCGCTAGAGCCGATTATAAAATATAGTCTATACCGGAAGAGATTTATAGGGTTAGGATTTGAAGCGAAACCGGCCTCGGAGGAAGCCGTATGGTCGAGCTTCAAATACAAGGGTGAAATCCAAACCCGTAATCGATCGTAAATATAGAGTATAATACGATACGCTTCCGAGAGGCGTAATTATATAGACGAGGTGAGAAATGAGTATTAGACCTGCATCCCTGTTCGCTTGTTTATTGTTAATATTTACATTAGGTTACAACTCAAGTGCCCAGGACGGCCAGAATGGTAAACGCACCCTGAGCGTTACAGGGAACGGCAAGGCCGACGCAGCCCCGGACGTCGCGTATCTGACCCTTTCCGTCGAGACACTCGCGAAAAACGCTTCCCGGGCGGTCAAGGAAAACGCGGAGACGACCGATAAGGTCATACAGGTGATAAAAGCCAAGCTCGGCAAAAACGACAAGCTCTCAACGGCCGGATACAGCCTGGCACCCGTCTATGAATACAACAACCAGACGAGCAAATCCGAGTTCAAGGGGTACAGGGCAAGTAACAGGATCATCGTCGAAGCCCATAACCTGAAAGAGATAGGTACCATTATCGACGCCACAGCCGAGGCGGGACTCAACAACATAGACAGTCTCTCGTTCGAGACCACGAAGAGGGACGAATTCAGGAGGCAGGCGCTCACCCAGGCAGTGAACGACGCAAAGACGACCGCCGAGACCTTGGCCAAGGCGGCGGGCGTCAAGATAACCAGGATACTCCAGCTTTCACCGTCTTTCGATTACCCCGTGCCGGTGTACAGGGACTACGCCCTCGCCAAGGAAGCCGCACCTGCGGCTCCTCCCACGCCCATAGAGCCCGGGGATATATCCGTGAGCGCATCCGTAAACATAGTGTTCGAGATAGAGTGACGGGTCAGTCCCCCGAGCGGCATTCCTCACAGCTGCAAAGCTCTCGAAGGAATTCGTACGTATAAATTCCCGTATCGTGCTTGTCGTTCCAGCAGAACTTGAACGCGTATTGCCCGACGGGCTCGATGCTCAGGGGCTTGATCGAGACGGATTTCACCCTGAGCGGTATCGTTTTCTTGAAAGGGAGCCTGCCGTCCTTGCTCGTCTTTCTAAGCTGTCTGCACGTGGCGCACGGGCACTCCTGTCTCAGGTCTTCGTAAAGATAGATGCTCTCGTGACCGTCGTCCCACATAATACGCAGCGCCGTATCGCTGAACTCTGATATATCCGCGGGCTTGTATTTCATCTCTCTGTCCCCTCAGGCGGCATATATGAATCGTGCTCCTATATTGTACCGAATTGCGCTGAAATTGACTCCCTACACTGCGAATATTGAACAAACGCCCGGCATGATTCCGTTTCGTTGACATAATTTATACGGAAATTGTATAATCCTTTCCAGATGAAAAAGGACGTCGCGGGGACGGTAGCGGAATGGATAAGGGAGGCACGGAAGATCGTAGTGCTTACGGGATATGACCTTTCAGCCGAGTGCGGGCTCCCGGATTTCTCGGACCCGAGGCTTAACCCTCACATAAGGGATTTCCGGGAGAGCAGGGACGTAAGGGCCGGGTACTGGAAGAAGATCATGGAGATATACCCCTCCCTCGTCAGCGCAGAGCCGGGCCCGGGGCACCGGGCGTTAGCCGAACTCGAGCTGCTCGGGAACCTCGACTGCATATTCACCCAGAGCACGGACGGTCTGCACCGGAAGGCCGGGAGCACGACGGTCATAGAGCTCAACAGCAGCATCCTGTGGATCACCTGCCCAAGCTGCGGCAAGGATTACTCGATAGACGAGATCGCGGGGATGCTGGAAAAAGGCTCCATTGTGCCTGTATGCAGGGAATGCGGGAGCGACCAGCTGAAACCGGCGATCTCTTTCCCCGGACAGCCGCCGCCCCATTGGGAAGCCCGTGAGGCGTGGATGAGGCTACACAGCGCCGACCTCTTTCTCATCTCAGGCGCATCGCTCGAAAACGAGCCCGTTGCATCATACCCCTTCCTCGCCAAGGACAATAACGCCAAGGTAGTCATCATAAGCGAGAAGGAAGGCCCTGCAGACGACTACGTAGACGCGGTCATATACGGCAAGCCGGGTCAGGTGCTGGCCCACATTTTAAAAAAGGTGAAGGAGAGCATTACCATCTCCTGACCGGTAACGGTATAATAAGTACTCCTGAAACCCGTCCGCGACACCATACTACAGGACAACCCGAGGAGAACCATGGCTGAGGAAAAACCGCAGGTTCCAGAAATCGAAAGATACGTTTCGAATACGGACAGGGACATCTATACGGTGAGCAACATTCCCGAAGAGGTCGTCGCCGTTATATTCGCATACGTGAGCAGGAGTCCCAAGGGGTTCAGGGAGAATATAGGGACCGTCATCCAGGAAGAGGAGTTAGGTAGAGAGAGGGCTGCGAAGTTCCACGAAAAGTGGGTGCTAAATTACGGCCACGCCTCGGTCGCGGAGCACGCCGCAGTGCACGTCGGCATCGAGCGTGTATCCAGGCTTTTCTCCTCCATACTCGAGCTCTCGAACGAATACCTCTCGTTCACCGAATATTCGCAGAGATACCAGAGGCCGTCGAGAGGTGATTTTTATGTGCCGCGGGAGCTGGAGCAAAACCCGGCGCTCGGGAACGATTATCTGAAACTCAATGACGAACTTTATTCCACATACTCGAATCTCAACGAAAGGCTGCTTGAATATTTAAAGAGCGCCGAGCCCGCTCCCGAGGGAACGGACGAGAAGGCGCACCTGAGGGCGCTCGAAAAAATCGCGTTCGAGGACGCACGGTACGCGCTCACTCTGGCCACTTTCACGAACCTCGGCATGACGGCGAACGCGAGAGCGATAGAGGACTCGCTCACGAAGCTTCTCTCGAACAAGTACGAAGAGGTCAGGCGGAGGGCGGAGGAGATAAAGGACGAGGTCAGGTTCTCTGTCCCCACGCTCGTAAAATACGCCAACGAAAACAGGTATATAAAAGAGACGAGGGAAGAGCTCGCAAGCACAGCAGAATCAATGCTAGGGCGGGACATTCAGCGGCGGTCGAACGAGGGCTCAGCCGTCAGCCTCATCGACTGGACCGGTAAGGACTCCCCGAATCCGGAAGAGACGGCAATCGATAAAATGATCAGAGCAATACTGTTCGAGCACTCGGATTCGGGCTGCGATGAGATCGATAAAGCTCTCCGCGGACA
Source organism: Thermodesulfobacteriota bacterium (assembly GCA_040754335.1). Lineage (NCBI taxonomy): Bacteria > Pseudomonadati > Thermodesulfobacteriota > Thermodesulfobacteriota bacterium. The sequence goes on from JBFMCV010000003.1 coordinate 357,438, forward strand.
AAACCTCGCGGGCAGGCTCGGCATATTGAAGAAATCGCTCGAGAGGCTCGGGAAATACGACAATCCCGTGAACGCACTCAGGCTCGTCCGGTACGAGGCCGAGTTCGTCATAAGCGAGGCGTGCTGGCACCAGCTGCTCAGGCACAGAAAGACGGACTGGATCTACAAGGACCCTTCTGTGTCGCACGGCATTACCATTCCGCCCAATATAGGAAAAGCGGGGGTTTCCGGGATGCTCGCGGAAGCGGCTGAGAAAAGCGAGAGGCTTTACAATAAGCTTATGAACGAGGGTCTGACGGAGACGGCAAGCTACGTAGTGACTAACGCGCACCAGAGACGTGTCATCGGCAGCTTCGATCTCTGGGAGCTCTATCACCTTATAAATTTGAGGATGTCCGCAGGGGCGCAGTGGGATATCAAGAACGTAACCGGTATGCTCGCGAAAGAGATAGGCAGGCATCATCCGAACCTCGTCGCCCCCGCGCTCAAGAGGGTAAATTAGATTCGAACATTCACGTCACTAATTCAGAGTGACCCCAATATGGCAAACCAGGAGCACGTGACGATAATTAAAAAAGGGGCCGACGAGTGGAACAGGTGGAGGAAAGAGAACCCGGACTTGAAGCCCGACCTCTCATGGGCGAACCTCACAGGGGCGGATCTCGGCGGCATCAATCTCGAAGACGCGAACATGAAGCTCGCGTTCTGCAAGGGATCGAAACTAATTGGAGCAAGGCTCACCCACGCTACATTATTCGGAACGAATTTCGAGGGAGCGAACCTGGCAGGCGCCACACTGGAAGGGGCTACGCTCGAAGGGGCGCATCTCATAAAAGCCGATCTCTCGGGAGCTAATTTCAGAGGGGTAAATTTTAAACTGGCCAACCTTCAGGATGCTGTGCTCGAAGGCGCTGACCTGACAGGATGCGCGAAGTTGAGTGCGGACCAACTCTCGGCCGCGAAAACACTGCGCAATGCGAAGCTCGACCCCGCGCTTTTAAATGAGGTGTCGAATAAGCGCCCGGAGCTTTTCCGGTAGACCGATGCCTTGCCCCGAAGGCAGGCTTTCCTTGACTATTCCCCACCCATCCAAAATACTACATCCTAATGGAAGATAGCCCGTCTTTTCAGGAATTATTTAAATCACAGATATATTCCGTTTCCGAGCTCAACGCCAGGATCAAGGAGACGATAGAAGATGAGCTCGGGTTCGAGTACGTGTGGGTCACAGGCGAGATTTCTAACTTCAAAGGCAACTACACGAGCGGGCACTGGTATTTCTCGCTCAAGGACGCCTCGAGCCAGATATCAGCCGTCTGTTTCAAATGGGCGAACCAGGCGATAAAATTCGTCCCCGAGAACGGCATGGAGGTCATTTGCTCGGGGCTCGTAGGGGTTTACGAAAAACAAGGAGTTTACCAGCTGAACGTGAGGGATATGGAGCCGAAGGGAGTCGGCGCCGAGGCCCTCGCGCTCGAGCAGCTCCGGGAGAAGCTCCTGTCAGAAGGCCTGTTCAACGTTGAGAGAAAGCGCCCTCTGCCCTTCCTCCCCCGGAGGATCGGCATAGTAACCTCCCCGACCGGAGCCGCGGTAAAAGACATTTTGAAGGTCCTCGACAGCAGGTTCCCTAACCTCGAAATACTCATCTCCCCGGCGAGGGTCCAGGGGGACGAGGCGCCAAAGGAAATAATCTCGTCACTGAACAAACTTTACAGGCTCCCCGGCATCGACCTCATCATACTCGCGAGGGGCGGAGGCTCAAAAGAAGATTTAAGAGCATTCAACGACGAGGCGCTCGCGAGGGAGATTGCGAAGTCCCCCGTCCCTGTCGTGTCCGCCGTGGGACACGAGATCGACGTCACGATCGCTGACCTCGTCGCCGACATGAGGGCGGCAACACCGTCAAACGCGGCGGAGATCGTCGTCAGGGAAAAGGCGGAGCTCCTTCAGGATCTGGCGGAGCTCAAGGCCAAATTAGCTTTCGCTCTGCTTAACCGGGTCGAGTTCCATGCGAGGGAAACAGACCAGATGCAGTCGGACATGGTAAGGCTGTTTCAGATAAAGATCGATAACGCGGTATCGGAGACGGGCGCCCTCGCCGGCAAGCTCGACGCGCTCAGCCCGCTCAAGGTGCTCGATCGCGGATACAGCATCACGTACAAGCTCCCGTCCATGAAGACCGTCAAGGACTCGAAAGAGCTCGCGCGCGGGGACAAGGTCCTGATCGCTTTTAATAAGGGAAAGGCCAGATGCTCGGTCACCGAAACCGAAGATTAACCGAGCAGATTGTTGAACTCGGTGATTTCTATAAGACTGGCGCCTGTGCTTCTAAGAAGAGTTCCGGTCTCGCCTCCGGGGATAGAGTCCGTCAGGATGAGCTTCACCCTGTTTCCCAGGTCCGTCAGGATCTTTTTGCCCGGCTGCCGCCCGTTTAAAACCGAAAGGGATTTCCTGCACAACTCCTCAAGACCCGATTTGGTCTCGAACAATACAGTAGGCATCACCTCGACTATATCCTGATAAAAATCCTTCCTGCCTTCGGCAACCGCAGCCCTGCTGCCCTGATAAAGTGTGAGGTAATTTACAAATTTCGCGAAGGGGCTAGCCTCCGTCATATAAGAAAACGACTGGTCTTCGGCGTTGAGCCGAGGACACCTGAGGGAGACGTTGCCGAGAGACTCCATCAAATCACCCTCCGATACCTCCACAGTACGCGCGTTATCCGCACCCGGTGGGAGAAACAATGCAGCAGGATTGTCGGGCGATATATTTTTATATATACCGGCGAGCTCGTCCTCGAGCTTCTTCCTTTTCATCAATCCGAACTTGAGAACGGCTTTGAAGTTTAGCACCCTGTCGTTCGTTATCCCGGCATCAGGGTAGACAATGATTCTGCCGACGCTCCCGAGAGCAGAAAGGGAGCCCAAAACACCTTCCGCCGCTGCTCCCTGCTCGAGGAATACTAACCTCGGACGAAGCTCATTAGCGACCTCTATGATCCTCTCAGGCTTTTCGTCAGGGGACATCGGAATGACCAGTCCCCCAAGATGCAATACCGCGATCTCCGAAGAGATGGCTTCGAGCCTGTTCGAGGAGACCACGAGCGCCCCGTCCCCCCTGGCGAATCCGAGATCAAGCAGGAAAGCCGCTATATTCTTCACTTTACGGTCGAAATCGAGCCAGGTAATTTGTTTCCAGCTCCAGCCGTCGCGCCTCTGGTAGAGGAGCCTGGTCCCGTGCTCCTTTACTCGATTTTGCAGGAGTTCTGGTATAGTCTTTTCGCTCATCAGTCTTTACCGTGAGTGACGTACAAATATGCTCATCCGGACTGAGTGTAAAATATACTCTAAAACTGGCAGTTTAAAACCATGAAGAAAGTTATAGAGATTAAACCGTTCGAGAGCGAGCTCTTCGACATAGCCAGACACCTGGTCACGCAGCTGAGGAATGCGGGACATAAGGCTTTCTGCGTCGGCGGGTGCACGAGGGATATGCTGATGGGAACCCCGCCCAGGGAATACGATATAACGACGAGCGCAACCCCTGACGAAGTTTCGAAAATTTTCACGCATACCATACCCGTCGGAGTGAGCTTCGGCGTAATACTCGTTTTGATAGGACATTACAGGTTCGAAGTCGCCACATTCAGGAAAGAAGAGGGCTACTCCGACAGCCGCCACCCGGATTACGTAGCCTACACCGCCTCAGAAGAGGAAGACGTACTCAGGAGGGACTTCACGATAAACGGGATGCTCTACGACCCCATAGGGGAAGAGGCGATCGACTACGTGGGCGGGATGGACGATATAAGAGACGGGATAATCAGGACAATAGGCGTGCCGCTATACAGGTTCGGCGAAGACAAGCTCAGGCTCATGAGGGCAGTGAGATTCGCCTCCAGGTACGGCTTCGAGGTCGAGAAGGAGACTTACTCCGCTCTCAAAGCACTCGCACCCGCCATAAATCTGGTGAGCGCCGAGAGGATAAGGGACGAGCTCGTAAAGATCATCACCCAGGAAAATCCGGGAGCGGGACTGAGGCTCCTCCGGGAGAGCGGCCTTCTGCGATATATCCTGCCGGAGGTCGATGTAATGTCCGGTGTGGATCAGCCCCCGGAATTCCATCCCGAGGGAGACGTATTCACTCACACCTGCCTCGTGCTCGATAAAATATACGAGAATTCAGGAGGGCCCGTCTCGCCCGAGCTTGCTATGGGAGGACTCCTCCACGATGTCGGGAAGCCGCCTACTTTCTCGGTCACGGACAGGATAAGGTTCAACGGGCACGACAAGCTCGGGGCCGAAATGTCCCGCGATATATGCAGGAGGCTCAAGTTCTCCAATAAACAGATCGAGCTCATCTTTGAGCTGGTACGGGACCACCTGAAGTTCAAAGACGTCTTCTATATGAAAAAAAGCACGTTAAAGAGGTTCATCGGCACGCCTGATTTCGAGGACCATATGATCCTCCACCTGGCGGACTGCCTCGCGAGCCACGGCTCTACCGAGGCTTACGACTTCGTCATGAAAAAGTTCGAGGAGCTCAAGGAAGAAGAGATAAAACCGGAGCCGCTTCTCGGAGGGAAGGAGCTTATCGAAATGGGATACACGCCCGGCCCGATATTCACGGAGATACTCAGCTTTGTCGAGGAAGCCCAGCTCGAAGGGGAAATTCAAAACGCCGAGGAAGCCAGAGAGCTCGTTTCGAGGAAGTATCCTATAGGCAGGAGCGTCAGTTAGATTCCTTATAGGCTACTCGAAAGTCCCTGCACTAAAATCTGAAGAGATGTACCAGAAATCGCCCTTTTGAATCCAGGTGTCCTGGACCATGACGCTCTTCTCAGAGACGGACGGGTATTTATAGTAAGTGTAGAGGACCCTCACCACACACTCGCCGGTTTCCTTCTGTGCCGGGCTTCCATCGGACGCGCCCTCCGTCATATAAGTCATTTCCTTTATCTCATAACCCGTGATGTTGAGGTCGTTCCGGTTTGCGAGCACGAAGGCTTCGAACTGCTTATATTTGTCGGGGTCCACGAATTGAGCGGCCTTCTCATAGTATTTCCACATTATGAGCTTATAATAAAAATCGCTCGATTTCGCGAGGGACTCCTGGTCGTCCTTCTGTATCAGACCGGTCGTCTTACCGCAGCTGAACAGGACGAAAGCGACGAGAAGGCATGTTACGGCTTTCTTCATAGTAGAAAGGTAACGCCGGGGGACTAATATATCAAATTAGTAAATGCGGGGGATTCCCGAGAACCCCCCGCACCCTGATTATATTTTTCCCTGCAGCAGGAATGCTATGAGAAGAGCATAAATAACGAGAGACTCGATGAGAGCAAGACCGATAATCATCGGAGTGAGGATTTTGGAGCTTGCGCCCGGGTTTCTCGCGATACCGCTCAATGCAGCCGCAGTCGCGCGTCCCTGACCCAGACCGGCGACACCGGCCGCGATTCCAATTCCCAATCCCGCGCCGAGAGCGAGTCCGAGCTTCGTGAGCTCTCCGCCGCCCCCTTCCTGCGCGAACGCCGCATCCGGAATAAAAGCAGCGAGGATAGCTACTCCGACTATCGAGAGAATCGAAAGTGCTGTTTTCATTTTTTACCTCCTTTTGTATAGTAGGTCATTTGTTTTTAATTTTTTGCCCGAATCCTATTCGATTTCAGCTTCATGCGCCGTGGCGAGGGATATGTATATCGCCGACAGCACGGTAAATATAAACGCCTGGAGAAAAGATACAAATATTCCGAGACCTATGAATATAGCCGGTATTATGTAATGCACGAGGTTGGTGAAAACGCCCAGTATAAGGTGGTCTCCCGTTATGTTCATGAAAAGCCTGAGGGAAAGCGACACAGGGCGTACGAAATGGCTTATTACTTCGATAATAAACATCAGCGGGGCCAGAAATATTACGGGTCCCGCAAAATGTTTCAGATAAGCGAGCCCGTTTTCCTTGAACCCGTAAAAGTTATACATTACGAATATGACTAGCGCGCATGCAACGGGCACGTTGAAGTTTCCGGTCGGCGGCAGGAAGCCGGGGATAATCCCGAGAAAATTCGCGAACAAAATGAAGAAAAAGGAAGCGCCCAGGAGAGGGAAATACTTCTTCGCCCGTTCTTTAGAGCCGAGCATGTTCGTGAACAGGTCAAATAGAAAGTCGATAGTGAGTATTTCGAAGATGGTCCTTATCGAGAACTTTTCATCAGGCAAAACGGAATCTTCCCTCGATAGCGCTTTCTTTATCCCGAACCCGGCCAGGGCCAGAATAATAAGCACCAGTATCGACCCGAGTATATAGTCGTATTGTCCGAGTCCGATCAAGGTGAACCAGCTAAAGTGTTCCATCTTTACTCCCTCTCAAGCTTTCTCCGATTATCACTATAACGACACCTGTGACCCCGATAAAAAACCCGTACAGGTTCACCTTGGCGAATATGAATAACGCCACCACTATTGCGATGAATACAGCCATCTTGATTACGAACGCGAATATGCCGAAGCCCTTTGGAGACGACTTCGCTACGAGCGCGTTTACGAGGAACCTGATCGCCATGAAATTCGCGGTAAAAAGTATCCCCCCCGCTGCAGTTCCCACCGCCAGCTCCCTCGAGCCGATAAAATAACACACGACCATTAATATGCCGGTAACGGCCAGACCGGTTCTCTCTACTCTTCCTATGCTCGGTATGTTAATTAGAGTTGCTGTCCTTTCCGTCATTTATCCGCTTTAGCATCCTCAAAAGAATATTGAACCCTGCAAAAACACCTGCCAACAACCCAAGAATCGTGAACCAGGGGGTTTTGGTCCCGACCAGCTCATCTATGTATTCCCCGAGCAGTATGCCGGCTATGACCGAGAACCCGAGCTCGAACCCGATGGCTATGAACATCAGCCATTTATACTTTCCGTCACTCTTAACAGTACGTCTCCCCCGATTATCTCAGACCGATTTAAGAGCTTTATGCACGGCGTCAAGCGTACTATCGACGTCCCTTTCAGTGTGGGCCAGCGAAAGGAAAACCGCCTCAAACTGAGAAGGCGGAAACATAATACCAGCCCTGAGTAAATTTTCAAAAAATTTGGAATACTTTTTTGTATCGCTTTTTAGCACCGTTTTGTAATCCACAGGCTCTATCTCAGTAAAGAAGAGCGTAAACATGGAATCGACTGAATTGACCGAAGCCTTGACACCGACCTTTTTTATTATTTCCTTTATCCCCTCGACCATGGCAGAGGAGAGTTCCCGAAGCCTCTTGTAATTACCCGGCTCTTTTAGTTTTTTAAGCGTTGCGAGCCCGGCGGCCATCGCGAGCGGGTTCCCCGAGAGCGTCCCCGCCTGGTACATAGGGCCCAAAGGAGCAACCATGCTCATTATATTCTTCCTCCCGCCGAACGCCCCCACCGGAAGACCTCCCCCAATAATCTTCCCGAGGCAGGTAATGTCGGGAATCACACCGTATTTACGCTGGGCGCCGCCCATTCCGAGCCTGAATCCCGTTATGACCTCGTCAAAAATGAGAAGCGACCCGGAATCGCTGGTGAGCTTCCTGAGACCTTCCAAAAAACCGTCCGCGGGCGGAACGACGCCCATGTTTGCAGCGACCGGCTCAAGGATGACGGCCGCAATCTGATCCCCGTATTTCCGATAAAGCCCCTTCACCGAATCGAGATCGTTATAATTCGCAAGCAGTGTCTTTTCCGTGAATGATTCGGGTACACCCGGACTGCTCGGCGTTCCGAAAGTGGTAGCACCTGAACCCGCCTGAACGAGCAGAAAATCGGCGTGCCCATGGTAGCATCCCTCGAACTTCACTATATAGTCCCTCTTCGTAAAGGCTCTCGCAAGACGCACCCCGCTCATAGTGGCTTCGGTGCCGGAGCTCGTCATCCTGACCATATCGATGGAGGGGAAGGATTTAACTATGAGCTTTGCGACCTCTATCTCATCCTCGCACGGGGCGCCGTAGCTGGTACCATTTTCCGCCGCCCTCTTTACCGCCTTGACCACGCCGGTTGCCGCGTGACCCAGAATAAGCGGCCCCCAGGAAGACATGTAATCCGTGTATTTATTCCCGTCAGCGTCGTAAATATATTGACCCCTGGCCCTGGATATGAAGACAGGCGTGCCCGATACGGCTTTGAAAGATCTAACAGGGCTGTTGACACCGCCAGGTATGAGTTTCTGAGCGGTTTTAAACAGTTTTTTCGATTTCGTAAGCCGGAGTTTCATTTCCGCGAACAGGAGTGGGAATCAAAAACAGCCAGTAGTAAACATGGATTATTATGGAGTGTCAAGTAATCAATGATTCCGGGAACAAACGGCATGTAAAAAAAAGAGAGAAACCCCGTACCGGGGTTTCTCTCCGTAATTTAGCCTCACCGTTTCAAGTACTCAGGAACGATGAGAAATCTCTTATATTCAAGCGTTTAGGCCAAGCTTATATTTTAGTTGGCGTACTGAAATATAAGTCTCGCGCCTACTTTCGCAGTCGGCGAAGTTACTACGAAGTGAGCCCTTCTGTTAAGCTGATAGGCTTCTTCGGTCGTTCCCGCACCGAACTGTGTCGTTTCACCGCCGCTCGCAGTCGTGATCCTGGCAGGGTCGATACCCAGCTGGACGAGAAACGCCTTCGTTGAGTCGGCCCTTCTCTGAGCAAGCTTCAGGTTGTATGCAGGTGTACCTCTGATATCCGCATACCCTTCGATCAATACAGTCAGGTTAGCATCTGCCTGTAAGGTCGCCGCGTTTTCTTCGAGCACCGCTGCAGCGTCCGGCCTGATGTTGTACTTATCGAAGTCAAAGAATATATCTTTGAGCTCAGGTGCCGGCGGCGGGGGTGGCGGAGGCGGCGGGGGTGGCGGTACTGCACATTTTAATTTCGCTTCGTCTGCCTTTGCCTTGGCATCGATCAGCATTCTGCGAGCTTCGAGCTCACTGCAGAACTCGCTCGCGAGGGCTTTACCCTTTGCCAGTGCCGATTCAGCAGCTGCCAGCTCGTCTTCACCGCAAGGGGCTCCGCAATAATCGCCTCTCGTCGGATCGTCACCGCAAACACGCTGCTTACATTGCTCACAAGTAGCTTTCGCTTCAGCTGTTGCCGATTCAGCAGCTGCCAGCTCTTTAGTCGGCGGGGGTGTCGCGCAGCTAGCCAGATAGAGCAATGCAACAACTAACAAGGGAAGGCCAAAAAACAGGATTTGCTTATCCCTTTTCATTCTACTGCACCTCCTTTAAGAGTTTTTTGAGTACTTAACGAGTACATAATAATAAACAGTTTAACGCTCAACTGCAAGCTCTGAAATTTTTTCTTTTGCCGTCTTAGCTTCGTCGGAATTCGGGTACTTGTCTATCAGCGTCTGGAAGAATAATTTGGCCTCTTCCTCTTTGCCGATCTCGACCAGGGACATGCCCTGCTTGAGATACGCCAGAGGCACCCTTTGGTCCTTGGGATACGTATCTATGAACCTTTGATATTCGAGTATCGATTCTTCGAACTGCCCTTCCCTGTAATAGGATTCGGCGATCCAGTAAGTCGCGTCACTCGCCTTCTGGGACTTGGGGTACCTGGATAGATACTCCTTGAACTTCGCCCTCGAACCCTCGTAATTACCGTCGCTCAGCTCCGTATAACCCTCATTGAACATGACCTCCTCGGTATTGACCGAAGCCGTCTCCGAGGGCATCTGCATATGGGACCCCGACTCCGTAACCGGGGGCGCGGAGCCCAGGCTCAGCTGATTGACCTTCGACTCAAGCTTCGAGTAAGCCTGGCTTAAGTCCCTAAGGCTGGCCTCCAGCTGATAAACCTTCTCCTGCAGCTGGACGTCCGTACCCGTGGTGGAGGCTTCTTTCTGGCTTATCGTTTCAACCTGGTTCGACAGCCTGTCCATCTTGGCTTCAAGCCTAGTCTGACGGGCGTAAACGCTGCTGACATCACCCTGAGTAGCCACACAACCGAGAGACATAATAGAAATCACCGCCGCAATGAGATTAATTGCTTTTCTGTGCATAGGTCATACCTAGAAACTTGGGGAACCAACCGCCGGCACAAAATGCGCCCTTCTGTTCTGCTGGTAATCGTATTCACTCGTACCCACAGCGAACTGTTCGGTTTCTCCTTTGCTTATAGGCTGCACCTTAGAGGGCGAAATTCCGAGCCCGACCAGGTAATTCGTCACCGATTCGGCTCTCCTTTGGCCCAGGGCAAGATTATATTCCTCCGTGCCCCTTATGTCGCAATAACCTTCTACCACAACGACCTGGAACTTATCTCCGCTGTTCCTAATTATACTTGCATTTTGATCAAGCACGGGCTTCGCATCAATTCTTATAGCAGACTGGTCATAATCGAAGAATATGTCCACCAGACCGTATTGTGAGCCGGCGGGGCTCAAATCCTGAAGACTGCCTTCGTCCGCAGTCTGTGCGTAGGCCTGGCTCTTCGCCTTTCCTTCGGCTTCTATCGCCTTGAACCTCGCTTCCTCCAAGAGCTGGCGGGCGGCGTCCTTGTTTCCCGCAGCCATCATCTCCTTCGCTTTTTCAATCAGTTCTTCGGCTGCCTGATACTCGGGTAACCCCTCGGCTCCCGCATCCTTAGCCGCCTGCAGCGCAGCCTCGGCATCGGCCATTTCTTTATCCAGATTCGATCCGCAACCAATCGCAAACATTATCGAAAATGCAAAACAAACGCATAAAGCACGTAACCACAGCCTTTCCATTAAGCTCCTCCTGATTGAAATGAAACTTCTACCTGAGATAATTACATTATTTTGGTTGTTAAGTCAAGACATTTTAATCAAAAATGCGTTAAATCTCAAATAAAAATGGAGAATTTTTAAACCAAATAATCGCTACCAAATCCCCCTCTGCGGTGTTATTATTAAAACGAGAGGGAATATGCCGCTTTCATCAAGAATCACGTCGTTTTTAAGGTTTTTACTGATTATTCACGTGTCTCTAATAATATTCAACACCGATTCGGCACGTGCGGCAACGATTGAAGGCAGCGAGACACTGCTCCCCCTAAGCCCTATTAACGACTCGGTATTTGTCGATATCACGGATATAAACAAGCCGGATATCATTCTCGAGAAAGAAGCGGACAGGAAAACGCTAGCGGACTTCGAGGATTTCCTTCAAAACACCCGCAACGTTTACTTCACGATCTGGCTCATCCGCATAGCCCAGGTGAACATGCTGGATATAAACAGAAAAGAAGAACAAATGATAATAAACCCGCTCAGGTGGTGGAAGAACTTCCTAGGTTTCCAGAACGACGGAAAGAGAAGGGGCGATTTCGAATGGAAAGACGGAGACAGGTTCAAAACGAACTGGATCGCCCACCCCGCGTTCGGCGCCTATTCATATCTTTATTACAGAGCCAAGGGCTATGACCGTTTCGCTTCCGCCGTCGGATCGGCCGTCCAGAGCACTCTTTTCGAATACACGATCGAGGGAGTGATACAATCGCCGTCGATACACGACCTGATAATAACACCGGGCATAGGCGTTCCCGCGGGCATAGTCCTCGAAGAGACTTCCAACCTGCTCGCTTCGAGCGACAGCGGGTTTTTGAACGCCCTCGGGTACGTCATTAACCCAATGAAAATAATCGTCCCTGACCGGGAGACTGTAAACCTGAGCCCTCTCGTGAGCGGGCAGGTCGTTATCGGCTTCCAGTGGTAGATACATGTGTTTGCATAAACCCGAGCCTGAAAGACCGGCCCGCAGACCAAGCGGCGAATCACCAAGGATAATACCATGAGCAAAGAAGAAGGACAGGCGGTCGCGGGGGCTTTCTGGTCTCTCTCCCCGGTCGTTGCAATTACAAGTACCTGGCAGGGGAAGCATAACGGGCAGATCGCGGTGACAGCGGTTACGTCATCCATAGTCCATTTCATACCGCGGCTCCTCGTCGGGATATGGAAAGGCAACTATACGCACGAATTCATCACGAACAGCAGGGCGTTCACCATCCACCTTCTGAGGCCCGATCAGCTGAGCCTCGTAAGGAACTTCGGATTCTACACGGGCAGGGACAGGAATAAATTCGAGAACGTGCAGTACAGAACAGGCGTCACCGGCAGCCCTGTGCTCACGGACGCGCACTCCTACGCCGAATGCAGGGTGATCAATGCGATGGACGGCGGTGACATGACGGCGTTCCTCGTGAGCGTCGAAGACGGCGGTATAATCAGCAGGGGCCAGTGGATGACGCTCAATCACTTTTACTCGGACGCTCCGCGCGAATGGATCGAGGAGTACGGAGAGAAGCTTTCCCGCTCGGTCGCATATTCCCTGAATCTGATCCACAACATAGACTATTCGCCCTGGAAGCCCGAATAACCGCGGGGTTTCCGCCGGCATGCAAAATTCACCGACCCCGGCAGAACCGTATCGTTCTAAAGAGTTATCTCAGCGCGGTTCCGGCACGACACCGACGCTAATTCGTTTCCCCGCCCTGATTATCACGACCTCGACGGCGACGCCGGGTCTGGATACCGCGAGCGCGCTCCGGTAATCATATATGTTACGGATCCTTATCCCGTCGAGCTCTATGACAGTGTCGCCTTTCGCGAGCCCGGCCCGCTCGGCCGGACTCCCTTCTTTTACTCCCGAGAGCCTCACCCCCTCTTCGCGGTTCGTATAATCGGGCACTGTCCCCAGATAGACGTTAAGTTCGGGCGGTCCATCATACGCCGTCGAGCCCTCGGAGAACGTGACTTTCCCCCCGTCGCCCAGCTCCGTAACGAGATTCGCTATAAGGCGCAGCACCCTTGCTTCGCCCTCCGGGTTTATTTTCTCCCAGTCGTCCCCGGTCGTGTGATAGTCCTTATGAAGCCCAGTAAAAAAGAGGACGGACGGTATCTTGTCGGCGAAAAAAACAGTCTGGTCGCTCGGGCCGAACGCCGAATCCATATAGGTCAGGTCGAGGCCGACGCCTGCGTTCGCCTTGTCGATCAGGCCTTCCCACTCCCCGGCTGAGCCTACCCCGAGGACCGTGAGCTTGTTTTCCCTGAGCCTCCCTATCATATCCATATTTATCATCGCCACGGTGTTCTCAGCGGGTATCGCCGGATGCTCTATGTAAAAAGAAGAGCCCAGGAGGCCTATCTCCTCCCCCGAGAACGCTATAAATAGGAGGCTCCGCTTAAGGCGGTGTGTGCTCCGGGCGAAATACTCGCCCAATTCGAGAAGACCTGAGACGCCCGAAGCATTGTCGTCGGCGCCGTTATATACCCTGCCCTTTCCGGGCCGGGGGTCAGAATAATTTTGCCCTCTGCCCAGGTGATCATAGTGTGCGCCAATTACAACTACCTGATTCTTAAGCACGGGGTCGCTGCCCGGAAGGAACCCGAGAACATTGGAGCTCTCCCCCCTTACGGTCACGAGATCGACCCTCATCTCCGCCTCCGATCCCGGGATCGGAAACGAGCCGCTTTTCCTTTCGGAGAGCATCGCCTCCAATCGTGCGAAGTCCCCGCCCGCCAAGCCGATGATTACCCGCGCCTCGTCCCTCCTGATAATTGCCGCCTCAACCGCCGCGCCGCCCGACGGCAGCTCGAAGGCCAGGCTTCCCAGGTCTTCCTCCTCGTCGAGCGAATCGGGCGTCGTGAAAATGATGCCTTTCGCCCCTTTTTCCCAGGCATTCATCGCCTTGTACCGGAAGGACGCATAATCATAGAAATGGCTCCTGTAGTCCATATCCCTCGGCGAGCCCCTAAGCAGGAGCACGATCCTGCCCCTCACATCCACGCCTCGATAGTCGTCATACCCGAGCTCTGGAGCGCTGATGCCGTATCCGGCGAACACCAGCTCTCCAGAAGCGGAGCCGCTCGCAGAAACGGCCAGAGGAAAGAAATCACGGCCCAATTCGAACCGTTTCTCAAGACCGTTGATGGTGATGGCGAGCGAGTTCAGCTTCCCGGGAATAACCCTCTCAGGGAGCGGGAATTTTTGAAAGTAATTGCCGCCGTCTCCCAGGGGCTCGAGGCCCGACTGCTCGAAATCACGGGCGATATACCGCGCGGCCTCTGTCGAGCCCTTCTCACCCGTCATCCGCCCTTCGAGCTTGTCCGAGGAGAGGTAGCGCACGTGGGCAATGACCTCGTGCTGCGTTATCTCCCCCGAGACGGGTTGGGAAGGGGCCTCCTCCGGCCGGGACGGAGAAAGAATAACCAGGGACAGTAAAAGAGGCAGAGCATACTTCCGCATAACTCAATAAATTACCACAGCCCTGCAGGGAGCCGTTTCACATATAGATAATATTACAACGAACGACCGGGGAGCAGTTTGCAGACAAAACCAAACCGTGTAAGACTTATGACCCAAAACCGCACAGTGGAGTATACAATGTATCCCGTTCTATTCAGAGTAGGCGACATATCCGTATCTTCTTTCTCGGTAATGGTCCTCCTGGGTTTCCTGGTCGCATACATACTCGGAGAATCGGAATTCAAGAGGAAGGGGCTTAACGGCAACCTCGTGGATTTGCTGCTCATCGCCTCCGTAGTGGGCGGACTCGGCGGCGCGAAAATCCTGTTCCTCTACCAGCAGGTCCCCATAACGGACTTTATCGCCGACCCCGTCAGGTACCTCGCGTCCGGTTTTACTTTCTTCGGCGGCCTCATCGGGGCGGCAATACTCACATGGCTCGTGACCCAGATGAAAAGGATCAGTTTTTTATCCGTCACGGACCTGATGTGCCCGCTCCTCATAATAGCGTATGCGATCGGCAGAATCGGATGCCTGCTCGTAGGAGACGACTACGGAACCCCTTCCGGCCTGCCCTGGGCGATGGCCTTTCCCGAGGGCTCGCCACCGACTACCGAAAGGGTCCATCCGACCCAGATATACGACACGATCTCCATGACGATATTGTTCGCAGTGCTCTGGGGCATACGCAAAAAAGACCTTCCGACCGGGTGGATGACGGCGATTACGTTTATTGTTCTGGGGATCCAGAGGTTCCTCGTGGAGTTCCTGCGGCAGACGACGCCCAGCTTCATCCCCGGTATATCGCAGGCCCAAATTATAGCGGTCGTATTTGTCGCAGCGGGCATCGTAATTCTATGGAATTCCAAAAATCGCACGGCGAGGCCTGCAGCAGCTCCCTGACGGCGGGCTTGAATACCACTCTCCCCGCTATTTATAAATGCTTTTACTCCGAGTATGTTATGGTAATATTCAGGTCGCTTGCAGTTCGTGAAACGCCGAAGGTGACTGCTTTCTTGAGACAATTTACCGAATAGTGATACTGAAGCGGGATGAACCTTTATCGTATCGGTTTTGGCAAAAAGCTGTTAATCCGGCAAACGAACTCATTGCTTATTACCCTCACATGAGGCCGGCAGAAATAAAATGAAAGTAATTTTCGATCCCGAAGAACCTCTGGACAGCCCGACATCCGCTACGATCGGAAACTTCGACGGCGTACACATCGGTCACAAGAGGATATTGAGCGCGGTAAAGGAAACGGCCGGAACGAAGGGACTGAGCTCCTGCGTGATAACCTTTCACCCCCATCCCCAAAAGGTGCTCCAGAACATAGAGATACCGCTCCTGATGCCTATAAGAGAGAGACTCAGGCTGCTGGAAAACGAGGGCATTGATTTCGTCGCCTGTTATACATTCACGAAAGAGATGTCAAAAATCACGGCGAAGGACTTTATCTCCGAAATACTCGTAGGCAGGCTCAAGGTCAAGCACCTCATCATAGGCCCCGACTTTTCGTTCGGAAGGAAGAGGGAGGGGAATGCGGATCTTCTCAAAGCCATGGGGAAGGCGTATGACTTCGAAACGAGCGTTATCGGTCCCGTGTTCATAGACAACGAGGTCGTCAGCAGTTCCGCCATCAGGAATTTTCTAAGGGAGGGCGACGCAAGAAAGGCGGCCAGGTTCCTCGGTTACTTTTATTACGTCGAGGGACAAGTCACCGAGGGAGAAAAGAGGGGCAGGCAGATCGGATACCCGACCGCGAATCTGGATACGGACTGGGACATATTTCCGAAAACCGGTGTCTATGCCACGAGGGCCTATCTTGACGGAAAGAAGCTCGACAGCATAACGAACATAGGATACAGACCCACGTTCGGGAGCAATAAACTCCTTATCGAAACTCATATATTCGACTTTAATTCCGATATATACGGGAAAAGGCTCAGGCTCGAGTTCATAGAGAGGATAAGGGACGAGAAGCGTTTCGAGAGCGTGGACGCGCTCGTAGCCGAGATCGGGAAGGACGTGGAAAAGGTGAAAGACGTCCTCAGGAATGTAATTTAAAGTGAATATGCCACTTCCCGCGGGGAAAAATTGGAAATAAAAGCGACGACGAAAATATACGGAATATTCGGCCACCCCGTGCATCACAGCCTGTCGCCCGTCATGCACAACAGCGCGTTCTCGGCGCTCGGGCTCGACTGCGTGTACGTTGCGTTCGATGTATCGCCCGGGGAGATAGACAAGGCCGCCCAGGCCGTAAGGATCCTCGGAATAAATGGAGTAAATATCACTATTCCCCACAAGGAAAGCATAATTCCTCACCTAGATAAAATCGCCCCCGACGCAGAGCTCATGGGCGCGGTCAATACGGTAAAGAACAACGACGGCAAGCTCACAGGCTACAACACGGACGTGGGAGGGTTCCTGAGGGCGGTCGAAGAAGACCTCGGTATAAAGCCCGAGGGGCTGAGCGTGCTCCTCGCTGGCGCGGGGGGGGCCGCCCGGGCCGTAATGTCCGCATTCTGCTTGAACGGGGCCGAGAGAATATACATCGCCAACAGAACATACGATAAGGGCCTGAAGATGGCGAACGAATTCGGAAAGCGATTCAAGAAAATCAAGATCGAGCCGGTCGCGCTCGACGATGTCAAAGCCGTAAGAGCAAAACTCGCGGAAGCGGACATACTCGTCAATTCAACTTCGGCGGGCATGGAGGGAAGGGAAACCATAGACCTTCCACTCGATGCACTCAAGGAGACTGCCGCCGTGTACGACCTGGTCTATAAACCCAAGGAGACGCCGCTCGTTAAGGAGGCGCGCAGGCTCGGCCGCAGGGCGTCAGGGGGCCTCGGCATGCTCCTTTACCAGGGCGCGCTCAGCTTCGAGATCTGGACGGGCAGGGACGCCCCGGTTGGGGTTATGAGAAAAGCGATCGAATAAGCCGCCTCCGAGTCAACGGCCCCTTTTTACACCCCGGTAAAATAGGCCCCAGGTCCGAAAAATACAAATCGTCCACTGGCATATACCCGGGCTTTATGGGATAATGAGTGTATCAATACGACAGCTTAAACCCGATCGGAGGTGTGATGAAGGTTGTAAGCCCCGCAGGAGATTTCGAGATCAAGGTCAGCGACTCGTCGGTAGAGGGCGAGTTCGTGGTCCTGAGCGGCCAGATGGGCGTATGGGATTCGAAGATCTACCTGACGCCGGCTGATATCTGGCAGTTCGCATCGATATTTCTGAGACCCGCCGTAGTTATATACATACTCAAGATGCCGTTCAGGTCTTTTTTCGGCGGCTCGAAAGGGAACGGCGAGAAGCAGAACGGCGGCGACTGATCCGCCCGGGCGGACGAACAGCCGCGGAACGGCGACGATAAAAATAGGGCTTGAAACTTAGCACAGAAATTCTTAGACTTTTAGTAGATAAATCTTAAAAGGAGGGACTCAGGATGATAGATAATTTCGACGACTTTGATTCCGACATTCCCGTTAACTATCGAGGCTTCGATCTCTCCGACATAGATTACAACGAGCTGCCCGCCCTCATGGAAAAAATTGACCTGATCCACGAGGACATGAACAGGATCAAGAACCTTTCCAGCAAACTGATCGGAATTTACGAGACCTCCGAATCGATTAAAGGCGACGTTTCGGGAAAACGCGTGCCCGTCTACGAGCAGTTCATAGATGAAGGTATAAAGGAATACGGAGAGGACAGGGGCCGAGAGCTCATAGAGCTGCTCCTGGGCGGCCCCCATGAATCTCCCAAGCAGCAGATCGCCAAAGCGAAGGCGCTGCTCATTTCCTACGAAAGGCTTTTCGAGGACGAAGAGTCCGAGCCTATCCATCCGTCGCAGTTCGAAGAGAGCGACATCTTCAAAATGATCAAGAAACTCACCGGGAACAAGAACCTGTTCCCTACCCTCAACTCTCAGTAACAGGTGGCATATACGAGAGGGGCGCATATACGGGCGGGGAGCATATATAGAGGTGAGTATGAGCGGCGGCATATGCGAGCGGGGGCTTATATGAAAGGACCAGCCATAGAGTGAGTAAGGCTAGCCCATGCGCTCGAGAACTTCCGGGTTGACGAGGTGTTCGGGTATCTTTCCGCCGAGCGCTAGATCGACGCTCTCGACAGCCATCTCTATCATCCTTATTCTGGTTTCCGCGGACGCGCTCCCTATGTGAGGAAGGAGCACTGTGTTCTTCCGCTTAAGGAGCTCTGGGTCCACGTCCGGCTCCCTTTCGTACACGTCGAGCCCAGCCCCCCAGATAATCCCTTCTTTCAGCGCCGCTGCAAGCTCTCCCTCTTTTATGATCGGTCCCCTCCCGACGTTCACGATAACAGCGGTCCGTTTCATTTGTCTGAATTCGGCAAGCCCGAACCGTCCCCTCGTTTCATCATTCAGAGGAGAAGAGACCAGGATGAAATCCGATTCCCTGAGAAGACTCTGAAAGTCCGCATACACAGCCCCGGTTTCCCTCTCGGCATTCTCGTTCCTTCTCCTGTTGTTGTATACGACCTTCATCCCGAAACCCGCAGCCCTTCTGGCCGCGGCCGCGCCTATCCGTCCCATGCCGAATATTCCGAGGGTCTTTCCGTGAATGTTCTGCCCGAGGAGGAGCGACGGGTGCCAGCATTTGAAGTCCCCGCGCCTCACGTACGCGTCCGCCTCTACGACCCGCCGGGCGGCCGAGATCATCAAAGCCCACGCGAGGTCGGCCGTCGTTTCGGTGAGCACATCGGGCGTATTCGTGACCATGACGCCCCTTTCGGTCGCATAGGCGACGTCTACGTTCTCATACCCGACGCCGCAGTTGGATACTATCTTGAGGCCCGGGAGAAGGTCGATGAACTCTTTATCTATCCTGTCGGAAACTGTCGAGATAACGGCTATCGAGCCTGACGCGCCCTCGAGAAGCTCAGCCCTCGTGGGAAGACGGTCACCCGGGAATTCCTCGACAATGTACTTTTCCCTGAGCCGCCCGAAGGGCTCCCCAGGGTAGTGCGCACTGACATATATCTTTTCCATTACTTTGATTGTCCATCCCGAGAGAGATACAGAACGCCTGGTTCGTTCAACTCCGGGACACGAAACGGTCTCTATTTCTCGAACGGGTCAGGTATCTCAGGGTGCCAGAGCTTGAAATGGTTTCTATGGTTCTCCGTATAAGCGCCCGGCGGATAGTATTTATCGTAGAAATCCAGGTCGAGGTGGTGCGCCTGAACCATGAACCGGAGGAACATAGGGTCAGAGAACGCCGGGAACCTCCCGTACGTATCGTAGACGTAGCTGCATATGTCCTTGACGACCTGTATCTCCTCCTTGCTCGGCCTCTCGACTTCCTGGAGCACGCCCTCGGGGTTCTTGAACGGCATCGTATGGGATTCCCAGTTGGACCATTTCAAATCGTTAAGCGCCTCGACCGCTTCTCCCATGTCCTTGTAATATGGAGGACAGAAGGCCTGGAAATACCCGTCCTTCCCGACCGCAACAGGGTTCGGGTTGCCCGTTTCACCCTTGAGCTTCGGAGTGATGAACCTGAACCCGAGGCCACGGTTGAACGGAGTGCCGCCGAGCATGAACATGCTCGCGAACCCGCTGAAGAGCCACCCCCCTAACCCCAGCGCCTGGAGAGTAAGAACCATGTTTTGCCCCATGAACGCCTGCTCGGCTATATATCCGTTCGCGAACCTGAGCTCAGCCTCTATGAGCGGCATCCTCTTCCCGAGATCGAGGAAGCCCTTTTTCTGCCACTCTGCCGTCCCGGGCGCCCTCATCCCGTGGATCTCGTCGACGAAATTGAATCTGTGATCGGGACGCATGTAAAAGAAGTAAAGATTTATTATGCAGGCGGAGAGATCGGTTACCGGCATGAAAAGGGTCGTGCCCGGCTTGTTTACGTTCCAGAGGTTGTGCGCGGCGAGTCCGGGCGGCTTCGAGGGAAGGTCCGCCCGCTTGTCCTCGAGCTTTATCCTCGACTCCCTGAAGAGCTCGAGTATTCGGTCGACGCGCTTCTCACGGCTCAGTCCCTCGAGGCCCCTGAAGTCATCCGGGCGTCTGTCGTGGAGCTTTACCATGTAAGTACCTTCGTCGTTCGTGTAAAAGAGCTCCGTCCTGTGGACGTCCCCGAGCGCGGGGACTGTCCTGCTCGTAAACTGCATCTCGAGGTCGAGCCCGACGTGCGGGGGGAAATCCGACAGGTTGATGTTCTTAATACCGAGCCCGTTCCAGACGATTATCGCCTCTTCGAGCTCAGAGAGTGGGACCGGGGCGTGCTTGGACTTGTACGCGAGGGGGCCCTTTTCGATCTCCATGCCGAGGCCGAACCTCCTCGACCTCCTTTCGAAAACGGCGTCCATGAATTTGTAATCGACGGCAACATCAAGCCCAGGCGGATATTTACTCATTTCTACTTGTCTCCCTCTGAATTTTGAAGGTTATTGTAGCAAATATGGAAGTGTAATCCAAATGAATGTGGAAATAGAAAAGATACTTACAAGAAACGGGATAATTCATCATATATACTTTTATATGACGGCTTCGATCTCGACCTCAGAAAGGACTGAACATGAAATCTAGCCCCCGACTCGCTTCGTTTTCCCCCGCCGGATTGGCCCTTATGATAGTCTTCCTTACCTCATGCTATCCCTCCTACAATATCCCTCCGCCGCCTCCTTTCGCGCCGAATCCTAACGTTCAAACGAGCGAGGACGGCGTGAGGATAACGGTTATCCCCTCATACTGGACGGGATCTCCCGGAAACCTCCAGAACTATGTTACGCCCTTTTACATAGAGATAGAGAACTTCTCAGGCCGGACAGTCGGATTCGATTACAGCGACATTATCCTCTTCGACCAGTTCAGGACGCAGTACGTCCCGCTCAACCCTCAGACCGTGGCGGACATAATCCGGTCTTCGGCGCCCGTATACGCCTATCCCGCATATCCCAATGTATCTATAGGAATTGGGGGAGGTTATTACGGGGGTTTTTACAGGGGAGGCTGGGGACCGTACTACGGACCATACTGGAGACCATTCGGGTACTATGCTTTCAGTCCGATATGGTATTACCCGCCGCCCGTATATTACTACGCGCAGCAGCCGAGCACGAAAGACGTGCTCACAGAAGCGCTGGCGCCCGGCTCTATCGCCCCGAACGCGTCCGTCAGGGGATACATATTTTTCAAGCAGATACCGGCTGAAGTGACGGAGGTCACGCTTGATATAGGTTACGGAATTGAGGGCACGCCCGTATTCCGCACGATGTCGTTCCAGTTCCCCGTGCTGCAGCAAGGCGAGTGACGGTTTGAGTTACCGCAATTTAATTTCTTATTAAAAATAGATGCCGGGAATATGATGTTTTCCCGGTTATTGGTCTTGATACAGGCCGGCATTAGTTTACTTTCTCGCCGCCGAGCACTTTCAGCTTGTTGTAAAGCTCCTTTTCCTCTCGAGAAATCTTTTTGGGTATTTCGACCTGGATTCTCACGTATATGTCCCCGCGCCTGCCGCTCCTGAAACCCGGCAACCCCTCGTTCGGTATGCGCATTACGGTACCCGGCTGCGTTCCTGCCGGGATTTTCATCTCGACCTCTCCCGTTAACGTGGGTATGTCGAGCTTAGTGCCCAGCACGGCATCTGCGATCTGAATGTTTTCCATCCTGTAGAGGTGCTCGCCCCTCCGCTCGAACCTCGGGTCGTCTTCCGTCCTTACGGTAACGAGCAGGTCTCCCGGCTGGCCGCCCGGCTCGGGACTCAGGCTTCCGTGTCCCGTTACGCGAAGGGTCGTGCCCTCTTCAAGCCCCGCCGGCACCTTTATCTTGATTTCGCTCTTCCGCTCGACGTCCCCCTTCCCACTGCAGGTCTGGCAAAATTCCTCAATTATCGAGCCGCGTCCCTTACACTTCGGACAAATGGCTACCTGCTGGAAAGTCATCCCCTGCTGGCGGCTCGTATAGACCTTCTGACCCGACCCGCCGCACTCGGAGCAGCTCTTGGGCTGTGTGCCCGGTTTCGCCCCTGACCCTCCGCAGTCGGCGCACGCCACCCTGCGGCTGTACACGATCGTCTCTTCCCCGCCCGTGAGTATCCTTTTCAGGGGCACCGTAATTTCCGCCTCAATATCCCTGCCCCTCGCAGGCCCCCTCCTTCTCCCGAACCCGAATATCTCGTCGAAAATGCTGCCTCCGAAACCCCCTCCCCCGAAAATGTCGCCGAAGTTGATCCCGCTGAAAATATCTTCCGCGGACATTCCGTCCAGGGCGGAGAACCCTCCCCTGTCATAGCGCGAGCGCTTTTCGGAATCGGAGAGGACGCCGTATGCCTCCGAGAGCTCCTTGAATTTTTCCTCTGCATCCGGCGCGTCGTTGTGGTCGGGGTGATACTGCATGGCGAGCTTGCGGTAGGCCTTTTTTATGTCCTGCTGGCTTGCCCCCCTTTCGACGCCGAGCACTTCGTAATAATCCCTTTTTTCTCTAGGCATATGAGAAACCCGTACCCGTTCTTATTTCATATATAAAAATCATTTCCTGTTTTTCAAGCCCGTGTAGCGGGCGAATGCGGAGCAAACGGCTCTGAACCCGGTATCGAGCAGGTAATTTTATAGGAAAATAAGCTCGATTCCCAATATGAAGCTGACGCATCGATACGGGCGGAAATAATCATCGCAATGTCAGGAGGATAAGGACTGTCTTAAGTATCTGCCGGTGTGGGATTTATCCGAATCCGCGACCTCTTCGGGGGTGCCGTGTGCGATTATATATCCGCCTTCTTCCCCGCCTTCCGGCCCGAGGTCGAGCACATAGTCGGCTGACTTTATAACGTCGAGATTATGCTCCACGACAAGAACGGTATTTCCGGCAAGGACGAGCTTGTTGATCACATCGAGAAGCTTCCTGACATCTTCGGCGTGAAGCCCGACAGTCGGCTCATCGAGTATATAGAGTATGTCCTTCCCTCCCTTCCTCCCCAATTCCCTCGCTATTTTTATCCTCTGGGCCTCCCCTCCCGAAAGCGTGGGCGCCGCCTGGCCGAGCCTCACATAGCCGAGACCCACGTCCTGGAGTATCTTGAGCTTCCTGCCTATAGCAGGGACTTCGTGAAAGAAATTGATAGCTTCGTTCACGGTGAGAGCCAGTACCTCGTCTATGTTCCTGTCCCTGTACCGTACTGACAGCACGTCCTTATTGAACCGCTTGCCCCCGCACTCCTCGCACGTCACGAACACGTCGGCCAGAAAGTGCATTTCTATCTGCTGCACGCCCTCGCCTTCGCAGGTCTCGCACCTCCCCCCGGAGACGTTGAACGAGAAATGGGACGGAGTGAGCCCCTTCGATCTCGCCTGCCAGGTGCCGGCCATCGTCTTCCTAATCTCGTCATACGCCTTTATGTAGGTCACCGGGTTCGACCTCGAGCTTTTCCCGATCGGGTTCTGATCGAGCATTATGACGTCGGACAGGTATTCCGCCCCCTTGATATCTTTGTATCTCCCGACCCTCTCGACTTCGCCCCTGAATTTCCGGGCGAGCGCAGCGTAAACCACGTCGCTCACGAGGGAGCTCTTCCCCGAGCCCGACACGCCCGTAACGCATATGAACGTCCTCAGCGGAAACGAGACGGTCAGGTTCTTGAGGTTGTTCTCCTGCGCTCCCGTAACTGTGAGCGACCTCCCGCTCCCCTTGCGTCTCTTCGAGGGCGGCACGATCTTCGCCTTGCCCGTTATATATCTCTTCGTCAGAGAATCGACGGAGTCGTTAAGCAGCTTCCTCACATCTCCCTGATACACAATGTCGCCCCCCCTCTCGCCCGCGAGGGGCCCGAGCTCGATAATATTGTCAGCCGACTTTATCATTTCGAAATCGTGCTCCACAACGACTACAGTATTGTCCCTGTCCCTGAGCTCCTTGATGAGGGAGATGAGACGGTCGACGTCCCTCGGGTGGAGCCCGATAGAGGGCTCGTCCATTATGTAAAGGGTCTCGGTAAGCGTGGCGCCCAGCTGACACGCGAGATTCACCCTCTGCGCCTCTCCCCCGGAGAGCGTCCTCGAAAGCCTGGCCAGCGTGAGGTATTCGAGGCCGACCTTTATGAGGAAATCTATTCTCGATTCGATCTGCTTCAGTATCTCTTGGGCTATGTTCATTTCATGGTCGCTAAGCTCGAGCTTTTCGAAAAATTTCCCGAGCCTGTCTATCGGCATCAGGGAAAGCTCGTGGATGTCGAGACCCCCGACCTTCACCCAGAGGGCCTCCTTTACGAGCCTCGACCCCCGGCAGGCGTCGCATGTGAACGCCGACCTGTACTTGCTGAGGAATACCCTCACGTGCATTTTGTAATTTTTTTCCTCGAGATGCCTGAAATAACCCCTGACGCCCGGAAACCCTGCTCCGCCTTCGAAGATGAGCTCCTTTTCTTTATCCGGGAGCGTCTTGTAAGGCTTGTCCGTATATATCCCTCTCTCTTCCGCAAAACGGAGGAGCTTCCTCATCTGGGGCCTGGAAGACGGCTTCGTGAGGGGCTCTATTGCTCCCTGTGAAAGGCTTTTTTCGGGGTTGGGGACAACGAGGTCGGGATCGAGGCCCAGTATATTGCCGAACCCCTTGCACTCGGGACAGGCGCCCTGCGGGCTGTTGAATGAAAAAAGGAGGGGGCTCGGTTCGCTGAACCGCATATGGCCCGCCGGACATTCCAGATCGGCCGAGTATGTAAGGGTCTCGCCGCCGACTATGCGGACGTTCACGCGCCTGCTCTCCTCGAATGCGAGCTCGAGCGAGCCGACGATCCTGGAACGGGACTTCTTATCCAGTACAATCCTGTCGAGAACTATCTCCGAACCCCTCGGGACCTTCGACAGGCCCTCGACTTCCTCAATGTCCCCCGCCGCAGTTATGATCCTGCTAAAGCCGTTCGAGAGGAGCTCGGCAGGCGTGAGATTCAGGTTGCCGGGAGGGAACGTCACTAAAGCCCTCTTCCCTTCTTGGTCTCTCAGCAGCTCACCCGCTATGTCCCCCGGAGACCTGTGCCTGACCTCCCTGCCGCATTCGGGGCAGTAGATCCTGCCGATCTTCGCGAAAAGGAGCCTCAGATAATCGTAGATCTCCGTCGTCGTGCCCACGGTCGAGCGCGAATTCCTGACCGTATTCCTGCTCTCTATTGCAACCGCCGGCGGGAGCCCCGATATATCGTCCATATCGGGACGGTCGACGCGCTCGAGGAACTGCCTCGCATACGTGGACAGGCACTCGATATACCTCCTGAGCCCCTCCGCATAAAGCGTATCGAGGGCGAGCGACGACTTTCCCGAGCCGCTCAGCCCCGTTACGACAGTAAATTTATGCCAGGGTATCGAGACTGTTATATCCTTCAGGTTGTTTTCCCTGGCTCCCTCGATTCTTATCTCGCCTTCCATTGACAGCGCCCTTTTATACGATTGCAATGATGAGTCGAAACCGTCCTTGTCGACGGCTCGCGCCTGCAGGACGACCCTTGAATTAATCGACCAGTCCGATTATTTCGGAAAGCTCGCTTACTTCCTTGACATCGGTGTCATCGAATTTCTCGATTTTCCTTCCGTTGAACCATACGACGTCCGCGCCCGCGTTTAATGCCCCCCTTATATCCGTACCGTACATATCGCCGACGTGTACCGCCTCCGACGGAAAAATCCCCATCTTGTCCGCAGCGAATCTGAAGATCCGGGCGTCGGGCTTAACCATATCCAGCCTCGTCGAATCAAAAACGAAATCAAGATACTGCCGGATGCCCACTTCCTCGCATTTCTCTTCCGTATAGCCGTCGTTGTTCGATATGACGGCAAGCAAATAACCCTTTCCCTTGAGGAAATCAAGGAGCCCCGCGGCGCCCGGCAGGAGAGACCTCGAAAAACCGATTTCGCTCATCTCCCTTCTGACACGTTCCCGGAACTTGTCGATATCGGCGGCGGGCGAAAGCGATTCATAGAGAATGGGAAAGAACCATTCCCGGTGTTCTCTCGGACTGATGCCTCCCATCTCCCTGTGCTTCAAAAACAGCTTGTAATCCGCTTTGACGTATTCCGCTTCGAATTCCCTGTCCGTAATGTCGAATCCCGCCTTCCTCATAGCCATTGCTATCCTGAATATAAAAGGCGGATCGGTCGACGCCAGCGTATCGCCGAAATCGAAGAAGAAAGCCTTTTTGGACTTCTCTATTTTCCCTGACGCCATTGACGTTTCCTCGCGCGCTCCCGATAAAGAAAATGATAGCATATGTGTTAAGTTCCACTAATTCCACGGACGGTAATGCAATGGCAGGGGCGAGCAGGCGATAATTTCCGTAGTCACCGGAATTCTGATCGGACTGGTTCCGATAAGATTTTATTTTTTCTTTGCAATGAAATTACGGAGATGTTAGAATATTTTCCCTAATATGAGATGGTATTTCGCTCCCTTGCTCGCGGTCGCGCTCATAACAGTTTCGATCGAGACCGCGCTGCCGGTCAACAGCACAACCAGCGCCTATACGGCTAAGATCGACACCCTGCTTCCCAAGGAGGCGAGGAACAACGGCAAGCTCGGCGTCGTCGTAAAGTCTCTCACCTCCGGTGAAACGATTTACGAACACAACGCGCAGAGCCTCTTCATACCCGCGTCTAACGAAAAGATCATCACGTCCGTGGCATCGCTCTCGCTCCTGAAGAGGGATTACAGGTTCAAGACGGAGTTTTACAGCGGAGGCGGGATATCGAACGGAGTGCTGCACGGCGGCCTTTACATCAAGGGCTACGGAGACCCGACCCTGAGCGAACCGCACCTGGGATTCATCGTCTACCAGCTCAAGAAAAGAGGGATCAGGGAGATCAAAGACGGAATAACGGTCGACGATTCGTATTTCAGCAGAGTAAGGCGGGCGGAAGGATGGAAAGAGGAATGGACGAACGATTTTTACAGCCCCCCGATCAGTGCGCTCTCCTTCAACTATAATACGATCGAGGTCAAGGTCACGGCCTCCAAATCGGGGCAGAGGCCGTATGTCTCGATACTGCCCGACGGCTCCGGCATAGCGATAATAAACAACGCCGTCACCAGCACCAAACAGAGCGCGCTTACCACCACCTGGAAGGACGATCAGACTATAATAGTGGGCGGAAGAATCAAGCCGAAAGCATCCGTCCTTCTCAAAATCCCTGTCCAGAACCCGACGCTCCTTACGGGCAACATACTGAAAAACGCTATCGAGGAGGCGGGCATCAAGGTATCGGGCCCTGTTGTAGCGGGCGATGTGCCAAGGTGGGCCACCGAGTTCTACACGCACTACTCCGATCCCCTGTCGGCGATCATAACCGAGTACAACAAGAACAGCGTCAATATAATAGGCGAAAACCTTATAAAGACACTCGGCGCGGAATTCAAAGGCGCACCCGGGTCGTGGGAAAACGGTTCGTCGGTAATTTCCGAGTTCCTCCAAAAGATTGGCATCAAAGACGGGTACAGGGTGGTCGACGGTTCCGGCCTGTCGCTCCTGAACAGGGTTTCTCCTGAAACCCTGACCGAAGTTTTAAGCTACGCCTACACGAACAGGATAATCGCATCAGACTTCATCGATTCCCTTCCGATAGCGGGCGTGGACGGGACGCTCAAGAAAAGGTTCCGTCAGTCGGATGTCCAGGGCAGGGTAATGGCTAAAACCGGCTATCTCAACAATGTAAGAGCCCTCTCCGGCTATGTTTTTACAAAACAGGGCGATGTTCTGGTATTCTCGATCCTTGATAACGGACTGGGGTGGAAGACCAAGGAATTCCAGAATAGTCTTCTGTCCGAGCTCGTAGGGTGCTGCGGCGCAGCAACAGCCGGCACTTCGACAATCAATTAAATGTTCAAGATAATCGGATTTCCGGAATTGATTTTTGGCAAATCAAAAAGTACATTGTAATCAGAGGCAGGGAATTCTTCCCTACACCATTGTCTATTGATTTTAAATGAAAATTCGAGACCGTGTCGCATCTGGCTCAATTTTCAGGAACGTGTAAGCGAGATTCATCATCGCTTCAGCCACAAAGCAATGGGATACGTCTTCAACGACAAATTATACTCCGTCATTCATGCAAAGAAGTTTCGCTTGACAGATAAAGTAAAAAACTTTATTTTTTTAGGTAAAATTAACCTTTCTACTTAAATGCTCGTTACGATTTTAAAAAAATATGTCTGGGTAATTAACTTATGCCTGCTTACGGGACTCGCTTACCTGGCGGCCGCGACCGTAAACCAGAAAATCGAGGGCATGATAAGCTCGCCTCGCGCTGCGGCATCTCAAAAGCTCCTCCAGGACGACGGAAAGAGCAAACCTGAATCGAGCGTAAAACGCCCTGTATCTTACTACCGGGTGATACTCACGAGAAACATCTTCGGCATCACCAATTTATCGGATGCGGGGTACCCCGGAGGGAGCCAGGAAGCCCTGCCCGACAGCACGCTCAACATAGTCCTCCTCGGGACGATCATCAACAACGACTCCTCGTCGGTGGCCATCATAAAGAACCCCGACGATAACAAGGTCAACGGCTACCGCAGCGGGGAGACCATAGGGATTATCACGTCCGAGAACGTCAAGCTGATAGAAGTGATGAACTGCAAGGTAGTCATAGAGCGGCAGAGGACCGGACGGGAGACTATCAAGTGCAAGGACCTCGGGGAAATAGCATCCACAACCCCGCAAGCCCCTCCCGCGAGGAGGACACAAGCGAGGGGAACGGGCTCGGAAAGTCCGCAGGGGTCTTCCGAAAACGAAGGAATAAATAAAATCGGGGATAACGAATACGAGGTCAGCAGGGAGCTGCTCGAAGAGGTGCTCAGCGACCCGACGAATATTATTCAGCAGGCGCGCGTAATACCTCAGGAGGACGGACTCAGGTTTTTCGGAATACGGTCGAACAGCATATTCTGGAAGATCGGAATTAAAAACGGTGACACCCTGCATAGAATAAACAACGTCGAATTAAACGACGTGGAAAAAGCCCTGAGCGTTTTTGAAGAACTGAGGTCACAGAGTAATTTCACGATAGATTTTACAAGGGCTGGTAAAGAGTACACTTATGAGTACAATGTTAGATAGAAGAGCGTCCGGATGCTCGGGTTCGCTGCCGATATTCGATGATGCGCCGTATACGATCTGATTACTCAAACAGAGACAGGGATGAGCGTACGCGGAGTGTGAGGACCGAATAATAATGAGAGGGCTGCTGATCAATATTCTGATTCTTGGATTCCTTTTAACACTATACGTCTACGTCAACACGGACCACGAAAAAACGATAATCAAAGAGAACTCGGCACAAACTACCGAGCTTGGAGACGAGAAGTCCGCAGGCTCCGACCGGGAAGAGGACTCGAGTTACAAGATACGGGAAGGCGACACCTTATCCCGGATCGCGGAAAGGTTTGAGGTGTCGGTCAAGGACCTGAAAGAATTTAACGGCCTGACAAAGGATGAGCTGTCGGTAGGCGAGTATATCGACATACCCGCCGGGAGCGATACCGAAAAGCTTCGAATCGCAGGGAGCGACACTTATGCCCCCTACGGGGACCCAGGCGACTCCGAGACCATGACTCAATCTCTAAGCGATGAGGAGCAAGACCCGTCGGGTTATCAGAACGCGACTGATCAGCCTGCCTCCGACAGGCAGGAGGAAATCGAGCAGAGGAGACAAAACCTCCTTCAGCAAAGAGATAGGCGGCGACGGCAGCAGACACAGAGCCCCCGCACGCGGGATAGTCTTCAGCAGATGTTACCAAAAGAAAACGGAACTCAAACGCCCCCCGAAACCGAAGCGGAAACCGGAACAGTCGAAGAAAAACCCGAAATCGTCGTAACCGACGGCGAGATCGTCAATCTGCAGTCGGAAATGGACGTGCAGGACCTGATTCAGACCATCAGCGAAATCACGGGACAAAACTTCATACTCGACGAGTCGGTAAAGGGAAAGAAGGTCACTGTAATCGCGCCCGGCGGCTTTAAGAAAGAAAACGCGATGAAGCTCTTTGAAACGATCCTGAGCCTGAACGGGTTCTCGGTCGTCAAAAAGGACGGCACCAATATAATCGTGCCGAAGAGGGACATAAAAATAACCAGCATCCCTACTGAAGTTGGCACTGAGCTGGGTGAGTCATCCGACAGTTTTATAACGAGGCTGGTCCAGCTTAAGAACATACAGGCCAGCGAGGCGGCGAACATTCTGAAGCCCCTGATTTCCCGAGAGGGAGACATAGTAGTGTATCCGGCAACCAACACGCTTATCATAGTAGAGACGGTGGACAACCTGAACCGGATTCTGAAAATAATCGACAACCTGGATGTAGAGACCGAAATAGAATTCATAAAGATACATAATGCCGATGCTGCTGAAGTAGCGGCAAAGCTCGTCGAGATATTCGGGGGAACGGCATCCCAGGCATCGAGCGCCCCTGCACAAACCCAGCAGTCGCAAAGACAGTCGGCGACACGCACACGCAGCCTTCCCGGCTCCCAGAGCAGGGCGGAAACACCCGCGATAACGTCCCAAACGACCGGCGAGAACGCGGCCGTCGGATTTAAAGTAATCACGGACGAAAGGACTAACTCGCTTATCGTCATAGCATATCCGGACGACATGAAAAAAATTAAAGCCGTCATAGAGATACTCGACGTCGAGACCGCGGAGCCGGAAGAGGGCATCTACGTAATAAGGGTATTGAATGCCGACGCCGAATCGATCGTGGCCGTGCTCGCGAGCCTGTTCGGAGGGAGCGGGGCCAGAACGGGGATCGGCGCGGACAGGACTCAGCGTACCTCCGGCTTCGGGACCGATTCAGCGCTGGGGACGTCATCTACAATAGGAACCGGCTCCTCCACGGCCAGGCAGGCGATCGAGAGGGGCACATCGAGCGGCTCTACGGTGGTGGCTGAGACGGACGAGCTCAGGGTTACGTCCGACCCGTCGACTAATTCCATTATCTTTATAGGCTCCAGAAGGGACTACGAGACAATAAAAGAAGTGATCGAAGAACTGGACGTCAGGAGAAAGCAGGTGTTCGTGGAGGCCGCGATTCTCGAAGTGAGCCTGGACAAGATCAGGTCGTTCGGGACCAATCTGAGCATCGGGTTCACGGTAAACGGCGATACACTGGGCTTCGGCGGCACTGTGCTGCCGGGAGTCCCGAGCCTCCTTGCGGTCGAAGCCGACCCCGAAGCATCCGTAAACGTCCTGGGCAGCCTCTCCGGCCTGTTCCTCGGCGTACTGGGCGAGGAAGTGGATCCCGACGGCTCGGGCCCCATCCCCCCGATACCGTCATTCAGCGCGCTATTCCAGGCATTGACCTCGCTTACCGACGTAAACGTATTATCGACACCGAGCATTATTACGACAGACAACGAGCCTGCCGAGATCATCGTCGCGGACGTCATACCGTTCCCTACGGGCAGCACGGTCGGAGACAGCGGAGTAACCGTGCAGACGATCCAGCGTGAGCCCGTCGGCATAAGGCTATCCATTGTACCCCAGATAAGCGAGGGCGACTTCCTGAACCTCAATATACTGACGGAAGTTTCTGCGATCAGGCAGGCGCCGGTACAGGGCCTCAATACCGCACAGTTCGGTATCGCCACCACGACAAGGACCGCCGATTCCTCAGTAGTCGTGAAGAACGGACAGACTATAGTAATCGGCGGACTCGTACAGGACAGGGAGAGCGTGATTCAGAACAGGGTGCCGGTACTCGGCAACATACCGGTGCTTGGCAACCTGTTCAAATTCAAGCAGAGAGAGAGCCAGAAGATCAATCTGATGATACTCCTTACTCCGAGGATCGTCGAGAACGAGCAGGACATGCAGCGGATACTTGAAGAAAGGCAAAGACGCAATATGCTTTTACAGGAGAGGGGGTTTAACAGAGAGGATAACTGATCTTGAGTTATTGATATGAAGAGCATTCAGGAAATAATAGGCGAGCGGAATCCCGCCGCGCTCCCCAAAATTGACGAGCTTTTATCGAAAAACGGAGAAAGCCTCGAGGAAGTATTAATCAAGTCGAGGGTTCTCGACGAGAAGGAAGTCTTGGAAGTGCTTTCCGAATTCTATGAATTCCCTTACACGCTGACGATATCCGAGCGGGAAATAGACGGCGAGCTCGTAAAGACGCTCCCGATCAGCTTCGCGAAGAAATTCAGGTTAATACCCTTTCAGAAAAGGAACGGCAAGGTGATCATCATCCTGTCTCCGCCGCTCGACCTCTACGCCCTCGATGAGGTCAGGTCGCTGTTCGGGTGCGAGATCGAGCCGGTTCTGGCGCTTAACCACATCGTCCTCGACACGATCAACAGGGTCTATGAGCGCGGAAAGGAGATGACGGAAGGGATCGAGGACGATTCGGCAGGCATCTCGGAATACGACCTCCAGGAGCCCAAAGACCTCCTCGAAGCCGAAGACGAAGCCCCGATAATCAGGTTCGTCAATTCGCTCCTGTTTCAGGCGGTGAAGGAAAAAGCGAGCGACATACACCTCGAGTGCTTCGAGAAGGAGCTCTCCGTCAGGTTCAGGAAGGACGGCATACTCCACGAGATAACCACCGTACCTAAAAAGCTTCAGGCGTCGATAATATCCAGGGTCAAGATCATGGCCGAGCTCGATATCGCCGAGAAGAGGAAGCCTCAGGACGGAAGGATCAGGGTCAAGGTCGCGGGAAGGGACGTCGACGTACGTATATCGACCGTTCCGACCACATGGGGAGAGAGCGTCGTAATGAGGATACTCGACAGGTCCTCCGTGCTCCTCTCTCTTGAAGACCTGGGGCTCGCCGGAAAGAAGCTCCATATCTTCGAAGGGCTTATACAGCGCCCTCACGGCATCATACTGGTCACCGGCCCTACGGGCAGCGGTAAAACGACTTCGCTATACGCCGGCCTCGAAAGGATTAACTCTCCCGACAAAAAGATCATCACTGTTGAAGACCCGGTCGAATACCAGATACAGGGGATAAACCAGATACAGGTGAACCCGAAGGTAAACCTCACTTTCGCAAACGGCCTCAGGTCCATACTCCGGCAGGACCCGGACGTAATCCTGGTCGGCGAAATCAGGGACAGGGAAACCGCGGATATCGCTATCCACGCGTCGCTCACGGGACACCTCGTTTTCTCCACGCTGCACACCAACGATTCGGCGAGCGCGATCACAAGGCTTATAGACATGGAGATCGAGCCCTTCCTCGTGGCCTCATCGCTTATGGCCGTAATCGCCCAGCGGCTTCTCAGGTTCCTTTGCAGCTCCTGTAAAGAACCCTATGAGCCGCACGACGACGAGCTCCTGAAGATAGGCCTCCGCAGGAGCCAGCTTGATGACGGGGTGCTCTACAGGGCCAGAGGGTGCGACAAATGCTTTAATATGGGGTACAGCGGCAGGACCGGGATTTTCGAAATGCTGCTTATCGACGACGATATAAGGAACCTGACCCTCAGTCAGGTCGACTCTACCAAGATCAAGAGAAAGGCCATGGAGCACGGCATGACCACACTCAGGATGGACGGGGCTGAGAAGGTGGCAAGGGGCTTGACTTCGGTCGACGAGGTCATGAGGGTTACAGAAGAAGAAAGCATAATCTAAACCGCCTGAAGAGATCACCCCAATTTTTATAAACAGAATCGGATAATATATAAGATATGCCCGTATACAAATACAAAGCCATTGACGAGACCGGACGGACCGTCCAGGGAATCGTAGATGCGGAATCCCCGAAGGGCGCAACGGACAAGCTCAAGCGCCAGGGGGTCTTCCTTTCCTCGCTTAACGAAGTCAAACAGGGGAGAGCGAGGAGCTTTAATCCGTTCAAAGGCGTTAAAATTTCCGAGCTCGCGGTCACTACGAGGCAGTTTTCTACGCTTATCTCCGCCGGGCTACCGCTCGAGGCGTCCCTGACGGCCCTCTCCGAGCAAACGGAGGACGCGAAGCTCGGCGAGATACTGACACAGGTGAAGGACAGGGTGAGCGAGGGCAGCTCTTTGGCTAATGCCCTCGGCGAGCACAGGAGCGTTTTCTCCGATCTCTACATAAACATAGTAAGGGCGGGCGAAGCGAGCGGCACGCTAGACATAGTGCTCCTGAGACTCGCGGACTTTCTTGAAAAACAGGCCGCCCTGACCTCAAAGGTAAAAAGCGCGCTCATATATCCCGTCTTCATGTTTTTCATAGGCGGCGGGGTGCTGTTCTTCACGATGACTTATGTAATACCCAGGATAGCGAAGATATTCGAGGACAGCCAGAAGGCTTTGCCTCTCATGACGGTAATACTGATAAACGTAAGCGGTTTTTTCAGCAGCAACATACTGCTGCTCCTCGTATTGCTCCCCATACTCGTTTTCGGAGCGTACCGTTTCAACAAAACGGAGCGCGGAAGGATGTTCTTCGACCGGCTCTCCCTGAAATTGCCGGTATTCGGAAAAATAAATTCCATGGTCGTGATATCGAGGTTCACGCGGACCCTGGGGACGCTCCTCGCGAGCGGCATACCGCTCCTGGACGCGCTTAAAATAGGCGAAGCAGTCATGGGCAACCAGGTCTACGGCAAAACGCTCGAAGAAGTGAGGTCCAACGTAAGGGAGGGGACGAGCCTCGCAAAACCCCTCAGGGACAGTGGCGTCTTCCCGCCGCTCGTCACACGAATGATAGCCGTAGGGGAGCAGACGGGCGAAATGGAAGAGATGCTCACCAAGGTGGCGGACATTTACGACCAGCAGGTCGAAACGATGGTATCCACCCTCACTTCCCTTCTCGAGCCGGTTATGATTTTAATTATAGGCGCCGTGATGGGGTTCATAGTATTCGCAGTTCTCCTGCCCATATTCAATTTGACATCAACTATAGGATAAAGGAGGTACGAGTTATGAGATCCGAAGGAGGTTTCACGCTTATCGAAATAATGGTCGTGCTGCTGATCATAGCCGGGCTCGCATATATCGTGGGTACGAACGTGATCGGAAGGTTCGGGGAGGCCAAGAAAGAGGAGACCAAGATCCAGATCAAGAACCTGGAATCGGCTCTCAAGCTTTTCAAGCTCGACAACGGTTTCTATCCCGAGACGCAGCAGGGTCTTAACGCCCTAATACAGCAGCCGACGACGGGAAGGGAGCCCTGCTGTTATGCAAAGGACGGATACCTGGAAGGAGAACAGGTCCCCAAGGACGGCTGGAAAAACGAGTTCGTGTATATAGGGCCCGACCAGACCGGGGACGGTACTTACGAGATTATCTCCATCGGGGAGGACGCGGTGCAGCAGACAGAGGACGACATTACAAGCCGCGCGATACAATGAAGAAGCAAAGCGGTTTTACACTCATAGAGCTCCTGGTCGTGATTTTTCTGGTCGGCGCATTCGTATTTATAGCAGTGCCGAAAATCAAAAGCAGCACAGAGATCAACGTAAAGAGCGCTTCCAGGAACCTGAGCGGAACGATAAAATATCTCTACAACGAAGCGGCATTTAAAAAAAATATCTACAGGCTCGTTTTCGATATCGACAGGGGGGAGTACTGGGTCGAAGTGCTGAACGGCAACGAGTACGTGGTATCTACCGAATACCTGCACAAAAAACGGACACTTCCGGGCGGCGTCCATTTCAAGGACGTCGTCACAGAGCGCACACTGGGGAGAAGCTCGCTCGACGACTCCGGGGAATTCATTCTGTTCCTGCCCACGGGTTTTGTCGAACCCGCCGTCATCCATCTCGTGACCGACAGCGAGGACTACTATACTCTCGAGACGAAGCCCTATACGGGCGGGACAAGGGTATACGACGAATACGTACAGCTTTTGAGGAATGAATAAACTAGACAGGGCTGCAAATGAATCCTCCGCAATAGAGCCGCGGTTACACACGGGAGCGCCGGCCCGGAGAGCGGGGTTTACGCTTCTCGAGGTAATCATCGCTGTCGCTATAATCGGCTCGTCGCTGGCGATATTGCTCGGTGCGGTAAACAAAAACCTCATCCTCGCCTCGCAATCCAAGAATCTCTCAATCGCTTCGTTCCTCGCGCAACGGAAGATGGGAGAGGTCGAGATCGAGGGGTTCCCCGAGCTTGGGAGCCAGGAGGGGGTTTTCGAGGAGCAGCCGGAGTTCAGGTGGCACCTAACGGTACAGCCTTACAATATCGAGCAGCTCGGGACCGAAATAAGGATAGTAATACTTACCATTTCCTGGGACGAAGGGAATAAGGAGTTCACAGTTGCGACCGCGATCTCGGACCACGGATAAAGGGTTTACCCTTATCGAAGTGCTGCTAGCGGTTTTTATTGGGTCGATAGTCCTCACAGTGCTCTACGCCTCCTTCTTTCAGATAAACAAGGCGAAGGACAGGATCGAGGAAGAGCTCGAGCTTTATCATGAGGCAAGGATCATCATGTCGAAGATAACCAAGGACCTGGCGGATGCGTACCCCAGGGGACTCGTCAATTCGCAGTCGACCAATATTACCACCCCGTTTTTTTATGGGGCCGCGGAGGGAGAAAGGAGCAAATTGAGCTTCACGTCTCTATCCCGCATGCCGACCCAGAATTCGAGGGAATCCGACCAGACGGAGATAAGCTATTTTCTCGAGCCGATTCAGGACTCGGACCTGTTCGCCCTGGTAAGGAGGGACAACCCGACCCTCGAATCCGATACCGGAGGCACTCAATTTGCGCTATCGGAGCGTATTACGGGTTTTAACCTCACATACCTTGCGAAAATACCCGAGGACGGCGATGCCCAGGAGTACGCGACAGAGTGGAATTCTAACGAGACGCTGTCGTTGCCGGCCGCAGTCAATGTAAATATCGTTCTGAGGAATCCAAGGGGGGAGGACATCCAGTTCAGCACGATGGTGACTATACCGGTAGTCAATTAATACGGGTAAGCTCTCGGGATATAAATATCAGGCGGCCATGATGAAGCCACATCAATCAACGAACTGCGCGAGGCAGAGGGACGGGGAAAAAGGGATCGTCCTGGTCATCGTGATTATCATTATCGCGATCCTCATGATACTCGTGACGGACCTCATTTATTTCACACAGATTGATACAGAGATATCGTCAAATACACGGGACGAAATCAAGGCCCGCTATATCGCCAAATCCGGCGTCCATGTCGCGGCGGGGACGCTGAAAGCGAGGCCGCTCGAAGAGCTCACATCGCTGACGGCCGCACTCGGGGGACAGAACGAAAACCCGGACGGCTACTGGGCCATCAACGTTCCCTACTTCCCCGTCGGGGAAGGAAGCGTGTCAGTTACAGTGACCGACGAAAGGTCGAAGATAAACCTGAACTCGCTCGTCAGCCGGTCGTCGAACAGGGTGGACAGGCAGGTATTGACCGAGCTTACTCAGCTCTGCAGATTCCTGGAAGTCGACGACGGAAAATGCTCCAGATTCATCCCGAGTCTTATAAACTGGCTTGACGCGCCAATCGAAGGCGCTCAAAACGATCAGGACTCTGCGGGAGCGAACGGGGCTTTTTATTCCAGCCTCGAAAACCCCTATATGATAAAGGACGGCCCACTCGACACAGTCCAGGAAATCAGGATGATAGACGGCATGGACGACGAATTCTATTCCAGGATCAAGGACTACGTCACCGTATATCCGCGCGACAAGAAGATAAATTTCAGCACGGCTCCGAAGCAGGTAATCATGGCGGCAATCAAGGGATCGGCCGTGTCCGCAGTTCCGGGCCAGGGCGAAGGAGATGAAGAGGAAGTCGACGACGACATCGCCGAGCAAATCGCGGACGAGATAATAGAAGCGAGAAAGGAAACACCTATAATCACCATACAGAAAGCGAGGGATATAGCGAAGAAAGTCGACGAGACGTCCGAGATCAGCGGGGGGCTCGTCGGTGTTACGCTCGATAGCGGTGAAAGTGAAACGTTCAACGTACGGGCAGTAGGCAGTCTCGGCGAGGAGAACCCGACGAAGAGAATAATCGAAGCGGTGCTCAAAAAAACAAGGCGCGACCAGGAAGTCGTAGTGGACATCGTGACATGGAAAGAACTCTAGAGAAGTTAAAGAAGATAAGAAACGATCTGAAATCGCGCTACTTCGAAAGGGACGACGTAATAGACGGCGCCTTTTGCGCCCTCCTCACCGGAAGCCACCTGCTCCTTATCGGCCCGCCAGGCACGGCCAAATCCCAGCTCGCCAACGAAATCTGCCGCAAGATCAGAGGGGCCCGCTATTTCCAGTGGCTTCTCACCAAGTTCACCACGCCCGAGGAGCTGTTCGGCGCCGTAAGCCTGAGGGGGCTCGAGAACGACGAATACAGGAGAGTCACCGCGGGGAAGCTCCCCGAAGCACACATAGCGTTCCTCGACGAAGTATTTAAAGCCAGCTCCTCGATCCTGAACACGCTGCTCACGATAATGAATGAAAGAATTTTTTATAACGGCACCGAAAAGGTCAGGATACCGCTGATCTCTCTTTTCGGGGCGAGCAATGAGCTCCCGTCCGAGGAAGACGAGCTCGAGGCCCTTTACGACAGGTTCCTTCTCCGGTACGTCGTCGACTACATTAAAGAAGACTTCAGGTTCCTCAAGATGCTCAATACCGAGAACGGCTCATCCGAAGAAGGTGTGATCACGTCCGGGGAGCTCGATGCCTGCAGGGCGGAAGCGGCAAAGGTCAAGCTGCCTTCGAACATATTAAAGCTTATATCGCGGATCAGAAAAGACCTGGGGAAAAAAGGCATAACCCCATCCGACAGAAGGTATAAGCAGTCGGTCTCTCTCCTCAAGTCAAAGGCATACCTCGAGGAAAGGGACGAGGTCACGGAGGACGACCTCCGCTTTCTTGAGAATATTCTATGGAGAGAGCCCGGCGAAAAGGCCGAAATACAATCGGTCGTCCACCAGGCGCTCCACGGCTGGAGGGACAGGCTGAGAGAGCTCCTCATCC
The DNA here is from genome assembly GCA_040754335.1 of Thermodesulfobacteriota bacterium. Classification (NCBI taxonomy): domain Bacteria; kingdom Pseudomonadati; phylum Thermodesulfobacteriota; species Thermodesulfobacteriota bacterium. The sequence goes on from JBFMCV010000003.1 coordinate 396,610, forward strand.
AGGCAAAGGAGCTCGACGCTTATTCGAGACGGGAATGGGAAAGCGAGGAAATGCTTATAAAAGCGAATATCGAAGCCCAGACGAAGCTAAAGCACATAGGGGCCAAGCTCGAGGAGCTCGTCCAGGAGTGCAGGGAAAGGGGAAAGCCTACCGACGAGATCAAGTCAGCCGAAGAGGAAATAGAAACCATTCAGAGGGAAATCCTCGACAGGCTCGTTTCGAGCAAAGAGGAGATGGCCTAGGCCGTTCTCGTTTTCAAAGTCTCCGATGACCGGAACAGGCCGCACACGGCAGTCCTGCTACTCACATCCTAAACCATAAATCACCCACCAATCCTCAAGAGCACTTTGCCGGAGCTCTTCCTCGATTCGATGAGCTCATGAGCGCGAGCGACCTCCTCCAAACCGAACACTCTGCCCACGACAGGCCTTATCCGGTGCTCGATTACGAAACCCCTGAGCTCCCCGTAGATATGCGCCATCTTATCGGGCTCCCTGTCCAGCAGATGGCCGAGATGGGACGACATTACGGCGATCGACCTCTCAGCCAATAAACCTACATCGATCCTCGGTATGTCTTTCCAGGTCCTGAGCCACGAGGCCGGATTCCATTTATCCAGATCGAGGCTCGCGAACCCGGTGATTACAATTCTTCCGAAGGGCTTCAGCGTACCCATGCATCTCCTGAAGACGTCCCCGCCGACCATCTCTATGACGGCGTCCACTCCGCCTGTTGCCGCGATCAGATCTTTATAGCTGCCGGCGGCGCGGTAGTTAAAAGTGCCTGAAGCTCCGAGGGATTTGATTAATTCCAGCTTTTCCGCGCTCCCCGCCATGCCGTAGACTTCGCATCCCGCACGGGATGCGAGTTGTATTGCCGCCGTACCCACGCCACCGGCAGCGGCCGTCACGAGCACCTTATCCCCATTGCTTACCCTCGCCATTTTGAACAGCGCGACCCAGGCAGTCATGTAGTTTACGAGGAACGAGGCCGCTTCCTCGTAGCTGAATCCATCTATCACGGGGACGGCATTGATCTCAGGCACGGCAACATATTCGGCATAACACCCGTGCTTCGTCCCTACCATCACGCTATCCCCGACCCTCGACGGGTCGACCCCATCGCCCGCTTCCTCTATCACGCCCGAACATTCCATTCCCGGTATATACGGTTTTCTGGGAGCCCATCCGTAGAGCCCTTTCCTCGAGAGTATCTCCGCGTAGTTAATGCCCGCGAACCTTACCGCGACCACTACCTCCCCCCTCCCCGCCCGCGGCTTATTCACCTCTTCCGTTCGTAGAACGCCGGGTCCCCCGCTTTTCCTGAGAACGATTGCTTTCATATCGCACACCCCGGTTCCAAAATTGAAAATTTCCGCATTCTGACTTATTATGATAAACGAATCGGGCTGAGGTAAACGGACGGGCACAAAAAAATAATAGACGGTGGTGATGAGATGAAAAGATTTTTGCTGATACCTGCAGTGCTTATCACGATTCTTTCGTGCGGCAACCCTTATGTGATAGACCCCTTACAGGAGCAGTCCGCTAGTCCGGGTCAGGTGCCGTGCGAGCCCGACATGATCGAGGTTATCCAGCATAAAATAAACCCCGACGGCAGCGCGACATGGACCGCCCTTTGTCAGGGATACACGTACGACTGCGAAAGGGCGTCAGGCGAGCAGGGCGCAGTCAGCTGCGAGCGCATGGAATCGCAGATGCCCGAATAATAGTATGACTTTCGCCTCCAAGGAGACAGACCGTAGAACGCGTCGATGATAACGGCGGAATCGTATTTATATCCCCTCGTTCGCCTGCCTCGTCTTCGCCCTGCCTTTCACTTCTTCTCCGATCTTCCAGTACTTTTTGTCCTCTTCAGTAAGTAGTTTGAGGGTAGGCACCGGTATCGGCTTTCCGTCCGGATCGATGGCGACGAATATGATATAGCCCCTGCAGGTGAACTCGGCCCCGGGACTGTATTTGCCCACCTTGTAGACGTCCACCTTCACCACCATCGACGTATGGGCCGTGTAGATGACCCTGGCTTTGACTTCTATTATGTCCCCGACTTTCACGGGCCTCTTGAAATCGACTGCTTCGATCGAGGCGGTCACCGTGTCCTGGCCCGCAAACCTCATGGCGGCCAAAACTCCCGTCATATCCATGAGCTCCAGCACCCTGCCCCCGAATATCGTGCCGTAATGGTTCGTATGCGTCGGGAATACCAGCTCCGAGCTCGTAACTTCGACAGCTTCCCTGACCGATTCATTTCCCAATTTATCGCCTCCTGCGTCAACTCGCCTGAGCTTGCATGTTGCGTCGAGGAATATACTAAACGAGCGCCGTGGTTTTTCAACCGGAGGGATTTGCCGAACGTACACTTCACTCACGGTCTGTAAAGGGTGTAAAGTTAGCAAAAATCCGCGTTAATGGAGAACAATATGAATTACCGTAAACCTTATAGGAAACATCTGTCGACTGTATATCTCTTCCTAGCTCTATCTTCATTGACTCTCTCGGTCTTCCTCATCCCGGACGAGTCGCTGGCGGGCGGTAGCGACAAGTATCCAAAGTGCTTCATTGGGACTTATCTGGTGGAGGAGGGAAACGGAACGAAGAGCATCTGGAGCCTTGGGGCGAGGGGAATAATCCTCATTACCAGCTCCGCGCAGCCCTCTCTTAATTTCAGCGATGCGCAGGGAGCCTGGATCAGGACCGGCAAGCTTGAAGCGTCGGCTACCTCGCTCGATTTCTCGTTCGACGATGAAGGCGGCCTCCTCAACATCGCCAAGGTCAATGCCGCGATAAGGTTCACGGACAAAAACTGCCTGGGGATAGAAGGCGAGTTCACGGTTCTGTTCTACGAGCCCGGAGTAGACCCACTCGACCCGGACTCGGTCCCGGATAACGTCGTTTCGGATACGTTTACAGGTCAGCGTGTCGCTGTCGAACAATAACGTACACCGCGTACTCCCGGACCGGAACTATTCGAATGTCCCGTAAACAATCAGATGCCTGTCGCTCGCCTGCGCGACGTCGAATCCGCCGAGGCCCGCTTCTTCAAGCTGCAGCTCGACTTCGCCTACCTCGAATGCGGCGAGGAGGGAATTGTAAAAATCTCTCTTTAAAATGTCTGGCTCGTTCCGCGAATATGTTTCTACGAGACTCCGGGCTTCCTCGACGCTTGCGGGTCTCATCAAGTCCATGATAAAGACCCGGGTTCCCGGGGACGATAGCCTCTTTACCGCGAGCCAGAAATGAGCCGGGTCGGAGAGATGGTGAAGGAGGCTGTTGCTGACGATGAGGTCGTAAGATTTCCCGGGCTCGAATTCCTGTATATTCCCTAGTATGAAACAAACCCTCCCTTCAAGTCCGGGACTGTTTTTGAGCCCCTCTTCCGCATAATGCAGCATCGCAGCCGAGCCGTCTATCGCGTCGATCCTAGAGCCGGGTAACGCTATTGCGACTCTGAAAGTTATGTCCCCCGTCCCGCAACCCATATCTAGAATCGTATCTATTTGCGCCACATCAGTAAGGAACCCCATTAGCAGCTCGATGAAATTCGAGTGAGGCTCCTCGAAATCCGCCCTGCCGTAGGCATACGCCTGCTCGGGATCGTCCATCAGCTCGGGCTCGGGGATTCTCTTCATGCCGCCTTCGGGATTATTTTAATGCGCCGCCTTCCCTTTTGTAATTTCTGATTCATCATTAATAAAAAAGGGGGATACCAGGATGCCGAAAAAATCTGATTCATTAAACGCGGTCGAGCTCATGCACATAGGCTTCAGCGTCTCGATCGACGCCAGGAAATATGAGGAGCGGATAGAGGAAATCATTGAAACAGCCAGGATGTTCAACTCGACTGTTATACTGAGGAACACGCCCGAAACGATGCTCAACGAAAAATTCCTCAAGAAGCTGAAGAGCCATTCCCATAAGATCGTGATCGAGGTCTGAAGGTCGGCCATGCCTAGACTATTCAACCGCTAATGTTCCCGCCGTCACCTGGGCAGGAGTTCGCAATAATAAAAACGGCCTTCCCTCAATACTATTTCCCCCTTTTCGAACTCCACCCTCCTCCCGAATATTGGCCCGTTGTAAACGAACGTATGGAACTCGCCGTTCTCTCCGCAGGGATCGGCGTTCGTAGGAAGGTCAGTTAAGAAATCGTTATCGAATTCCCTTCCGGCAAACCCTCCGTCGAGTAAAGTCGAATCGACGCAGACGACCACCGCTTTAAAGCCCTCGTCGATGAAAGTCCGGGCCAGCGTTGCCGAATCCCTGTCCCAAACGGGGAACACGCCGAGCATACCCAGCTTCCTCAGATGCTCCTCCCTGTATCTCCTGATTTCCTCAAGGAATATGTCTCCGTAGACCACGGAATCCACGCCGGAATCCTTATATTTCAGGAGTAACTTCTCGAGGGACAGCTCGTACTCTTCATTAGTCGCGTTCTGCGGGATCAGTACCTTTTCGAGACCGAGACCGAGCGAGTCCGCCTGCTCATCGAGTAGAGTGCTCCTGACGCCGTGCATACTGATCCTGTCGTACCCGCTTGTAACCGTCGTTACGAGGGACACGATATCGTAATCGCGGCTCGCCATGGTTTCATAGAGAGCGAGCGCGCTGTCCTTGCCGCCGCTCCAGGAGAAAAGAGCCTTCCCGTCCATACGGATTACAATATAACACGCTCCCGCGTCTAATGAATATCCGCACGGAGCATTTGTAGATGCAGGCGTGATTATATGTTACTTTTTGGAATCCGAGCTGGGAGGAAAGATCCGCAAATGCGCTGGAGAACGGGCAGGCGAAGCACGAACATCGAGGACAGGAGGGGGGTAAGACTGCCGGGGAGGGCCGCGGGGGGCGGTATAGGCATCCTCGTGCTTATTATAATCGCGGTCCTTCTCGGCGCCGACCCGGTCAATCTCTTAAACGATATCACCTTCACCGAGGTCGATCCGACCTCGAGCTACGACAGGGCTCCATTTTCCGAAGAGGAGAAGGAGCTCGCCGATTTTGTCTCCGTCGTTCTCGCCGATACCGAAGACACCTGGCACGAGCTGTTCGCCGCGCATAACGGCGCCTACCGGGAGCCGACGCTCGTTTTATTTTCGGGAGCGGTCGACTCCGCATGCGGCTACGCCCGGTCCGCAGTGGGGCCGTTCTATTGCCCCGCCGATGAGAAGGTCTATATCGATCTCAGCTTCTACAGAGACCTCAAGGAAAGGTTCGACGCCCCAGGCGATTTCGCCCAGGCTTACGTCATAGCGCACGAAGTGGGACACCACGTGCAGAACCTCCTCGGTATATCGGAGCAAGTAAGGAGGGCACAGAGGAGGGTCGGGGAGGCGGATGCGAACAGGCTCTCCGTCATGCAGGAGCTTCAGGCGGACTGTTTTGCGGGCGTCTGGGCGCACAACGCCGACAGGGCGAGGGACATACTCGAATACGGCGACATAGAGGAAGGTCTGAACGCCGCGAGCAGTATCGGGGACGACAGGCTGCAGATGGAATCACAGGGCCGCGTAACGCCGGACTCGTTTACGCACGGGAGCTCGAAGCAGAGGGTCGCATGGTTCAAGAGGGGACTCGATTCGGGCGACATCGACTCGTGCAATACGTTCGAAGCGAGGAATTTATAAAAGCTCATCGATAGAATGCACATCCGGCAATATCGGGGTTATCTTCCGTTTTAATCATTATCAGCCCCCTTTTCCAGCCTGTCTATCACAGCCGCCCCGACGCAGTCTCCCCACACGTTTACCGTCGTCCTGAAGCGGTCTAGCAGCCAGTCTATCGCCAGTATCAGCCCTATACCCTCGACCGGGAGGCCAACCGATTTGAGCACGAGCACCATCGTCACGAGCCCCGCCTCCGGTATGCCCGCAGCCCCGATCGACGCGAGCGTCGCGGTAAAAAATACGATCACCATCTGCGCTATGCTCAATTCAATGCCGTAGCTCTGTGCTATGAATACCGCTGCGACCGCTTCATAGAGCGCGGTGCCGTCCATATTTACGGTCGCTCCCAACGGGAGCACGAACCTCGCGACCTTCGGACTAACCTTCGCCTCCTCGATCACGCCTTCCATAGTGAGAGGCAGCGTGGCCGAAGAAGAGGCCGTCGAGAACGCTGTGAGGAGCGCCTTGCTCAGGCGCGAAGCATACTCAAAGGGGTTCCGCCCGGAAAACAGGAAAAGTATAAAGGGCAATATGATTACCCCGTGAATAAAGAGCCCAGATATGACGCATAGGAAATATTTCCCAAGCTCGGCCGCAAGCGCGATCACCTGGCTCCCGCCCCCGGCAAGGCCTATCCGCTCGGCAATCAGTCCGAATATGCCGAGCGGGGTGAATATCATCATCCAGTGGACTATCTTCATAACGGCCTTGTCGAGCAGTGTGAACAATTCGACGGCCGGCTTGCTTTCCTTTCCGAGTGCGGCGAAAGCCGCGCCGAACAGAATTGCGGCAACGATAAGCGGGAGCACGTCGAACTCCGCAGCCGAGCTGAAAAGGTTTGGAGAGACGAACTCCAGTAAGAGTATCTCGACGATACTCATATTTTCTTTTCCCTTTATTATTTCCGGCATTACGCCCGTAAGAACGGCCCCCCCTTCGCCGGGGTGTACGAGACTCACGATGACGATGCCCAGCATGACGGCAATGGCTGTAGTCGAAAGAAAATAGACGAACGTTTTGAGACCCAGACGTCCCAATCTCTCGACCTTCATGATGCTGAGCGTTACCGAGACCAGTATCAGCGGGAGCACTATCATCTTTAAAGCGTTTATAAAAAGCTTCCCGAGGAATCCTGCTCTCACGCCCGTCTCGGGATAGACAGAACCCACGATCCCGCCGAGAACCACGCCCGCGATTATGCCGGCGATGAGATAATTTCGTCTAAAAAACTTCGTCAACGGTCACACCGATCACAAACGGAACCCATGATTATTTTCGAAATTGCGTGCCGTATAGATTCCGCTGCAGCCCGCATTATGAATGGACATAATATCATTTTTGACCTGATTATAATACCTCGAAGTCCGTCAATACCACCCGTCTGAATCCGAAAACAGTGACTGCGGCACTGACCCCGGTTATGTATGCGGTTATAATTCTTAACATGAATAAAACGAGTTATATAACCTTCATAACCATCTTTCTGATATGCATACTGACAGCTCCCTTCCCGGCGCGTCCTATGAGCGTACCGTCTATGAGCAAAAAGGAGGAAGGCTCCTTTGTCACCTCTTACAAGGAAGGAGGGACGAGGTGGAAAGCGACCTGGAGCACGGAAGAGTTCATCGAGGACGGCGAGAGAAGAGTGAGAGTGGTGCTGAATGCGGAGGGGATCACGAGCCCCTTCTCGAGGGACATGCGCTGGAAAGCAATCTCGGTCTGGAGGGCGGCATCGGGTTTTACCCCACTCGAATCCGCGACAGAGGTAAAGGATACGAAGGGTAAACTTGTCATGACCGAGAAAATTACCGTGGACGACGCCGGAGGAACAGTATCGTTCGCGAGGCGGGATTATGAAGGCGACGGGACAGCGGACGAGACGTACGTGACCGATCGGAACATACTGATCGTCGAGGGGCTCGTCCTCGCGCTCCGCTCGCTGCCTTTCGGCACCGGAGAAACGGTGAAGGCCCAGTTCCTCACGAACGAGCCCGAACTCTATAACGTCGAGTTCAAGCAAAGGGGAATCGAGAAAATAATTACGCCCGAAGGCGAAACGGAGTGCTATAAAGTCGAGCTGGTACCGAAATTAGGCGCGCTCAATCTGTTCAAAGTCTTTTTCCCGAAGACGTATTTCTGGTTTACGGTTGAGTCCCCTCACAGGTGGGTGAGATACGAGGGGTTCGAGAACGGACGCGATTCTCCCGTGGTCGTTATGGAAGCCTTGTCGTTTAAAGAATTCGGGAAGTGAAGATTTCCCCGGAACGCCCCTATTTCCTCTGGCTCCCGTCGGCGCAGAGCTGAGTGAGGATGCTGCACGGTTTTTCACTCCGGCCGTCGCACTCCTCCATCGCGGCCTTCACCGCCTCGTTCATGTCGGCGTAGTAGCCCCATCCGAGAGCGCCGTCCTCGCTCCTCGCCAGAGCTCCGCAATCGGTGAACGAAATCCTCATCTGACAGTTAGGCCCGTACTTCACACACTCGTCGACGGAAGCCTTCTCCGCCTGGACCCTCGTGGGATAGTTCCAGGCCACCCCGTATTGCCCGTTGTCCGCCGTGGCTATGGCGCCCCAGACATTAACCCGCTTGACGCTCCCGTCGGCGCACAGCTCGATGAACGAAGTACAGAGGTCGCTCGTATATTTGTGACATTCGGTGACGGCGTTGTTTCTCGCGAGATTGACCGTAGAATTAGTAGCCCACCCGTAGGAACCGTCAGGCGCCGTGGCGTATACAGCACAGTTATTGAACGCGACCCTCAGCTCGCAGCCCGTGTTGAATTGACTGCACCTCTCTATGGCGTCCTTCTCGGCCGACTGCTTCGAGGGCATGTTAGTTGAGAAACCCCAGCCCCCGCTGGGAGCAATCGTGATAGCTCCCCAGTTCCCCTGGTTGTCGTACGGTCCCGGAGTGGACGTGTTATAAACGGGCGGCGGATTGTAGTCGGTCGGGCCCGGTATTATCTGATTTTGATTATTGTTCGACCCATGGTTGTCGTCGTCACCGCCGCCGAAGATCAGATACCCGGCCAACCCAAGAACCAGAACTGCAGCTATTAAACCTCCGAGCTTCTTCTTATCTTCAGTGAAAGATTTCCCGCCCGAACCGTCCTTCTTCTCAAGAGGCCTTATGGTCTCCATGCGCGGGTCCGGCTCCCTCTTCGCTCCTCCGGTGGCGGGAGGAGAAACGCTGGAATCGGCGGCAACGCCGGCATCGGAAGGAGTCTCCGGACGCGCCCCCTGTCTCGAGAGAAGTAGTTTTATTGTTGACAGCAGCTGTCCCAGGTGCTTTTCGAGCGGCGGGGTCAGCGCGTCGAGCCAGTGCGGAGCGCTTATGAAATATTCGAGGGATTTGTTGGGGTCGACGTCTTCAACCCTGAACGGAATAACGGGTATTCCCTTGCTGACAGCACGCTCTACTTCCCTGATTATCTGCTGGGATTCATTGGCATTCGAGGAGAAAACAAGCACCATTACCCGGCACGCGCTTATGGCGTCTATAATTGCTTCGCCCCACTGGGTGCCCGGTACTATGTCTCTCGGCGCTATCCAGCACCTTATGCCTCCGTTTTCCAGAGTCGCGCATACTGCATCAGCTACAGGTTTATCTTTCGCTGAGTGACTGATGAATACATCATGTGCCATCTGTTTTCCCCCTCTCCAGAGGAAATACTGGAGGATTATAGCTGTGATTGACTACCCAGGCAACACCAAGCGCTTGGATTGAAAGACGATTCTCCAGTCTAGTGTTTCAGAAGACATTACCTCGGCCGTATTCTCGGCGATGCGTCCCAGGAATTGGTAAGAAGGTACGAAATCCGCCTTTTCGAGCTCGTTCCTGAGGTTCTCGAGATGTGCGCTCATGGCCTCGGACCTCTTCGCTATCTGCTCGAATTCCCCCTGAGTCCGGATGCCGTAGAACGCCGCGCCGAAAGCAGGGAACACGGCGCTGCAAAGAGTGAGCCAGTCGGAATGCCAGAAGAAATGGGCGGTCGCCGCGAAGAAAGTCAGCCCAAACAGTCCCATGCCAATTATATGCAGTGTGCCATGGATCCTGTGAAACCGGGGAGAATTTCGTCTATGGTAATTGATCTGTCCGGTTATTTCCTGATCCGACAGGAAGTCCCTGTAGGCGACGAGGTATTCTCTGTCTATCCTGGCGCCGACCATCCCGGCCTCGCGTACTATCGCCCTGAAATGCCAGTTCACCCACGTGCTCCTCGGGTCTCCGTACGTATCGTGCGCAGGCACTCTGAACGCAGGCGTCGTGAGGCCGAGCGGTGTAAGGAACCTTAGCTGCCTCAGCTGCTCGGACAAGAGCCTGTAGTCTATCCACCTCTCGTGCCATCGTTTAAAATTCCCTACCACGGTTATCCCGATTATCAGCACGATCAGTGCCAGCTCGCAGACTATCCAGCGAGTACCGAATCCCTCCGTGGTCGGGATAAGGAGAGCGAAGAAGACCGCGAAACCGGCCATCAGGTAATTGGCCACAAAAGAGCTCCTGTATATATTCGAATAATAGTTGGCGAGCTTGTCAGCCCACGTGTAGTGCAGAAGGAATTTGTCGTTTATCTGCCCCTTCACGGATTGCGGGAAGTCCGGACACGCATCCCAAACCTTCCGCCACTCTTCCGCAGTCTCCTCCTCGAAGTCCCTCACCCTGAATCCCCCGGTGTCTATCCTTTCGCCGCTGAAAATATTGCAGAAAGCCTCGAACAAGAATCCCCACGTCCATGCGGGCTGCTTCTCGTTGAAATACGTGCGGCTGAGGTCGGGTTTCTTCGGGTACTCGGGCTTGAGGATTCTCTTCAGTCTGAGCTCTAGCTCACGCAGGCCCACTTCCCTGAACCCTTCGTATTCCCCGCCCATGAGCACCATTACTTCATGCGGTGTCGCGGAGCTGATCCAGACGACAGGGATTTCGTTTACGAGCGATTCCCTGACGATCTGACCCGTGCCCCCCTTCCCTTTCGCATCCTCCCCGTCCCATATAGCGATAAGCACGTCGCTCTGCGCGAGCACCATACGGCCTACCGTCTGATATGCCTCGTTCTCGAGATCGGGCGTCGCCCGGGAGCCGTCGAGCTCGAGCACCGAAGAAGCGTTCCCCAGCACCGTGCGGTATTTTCCAAGCGACTCCCCGTCAGTGAAATCCTTTTCGTATTCATGCCGGTCGAAGGGAAGCGGGCACTGGAGCTCATACCCTTCCGCGAGCGCAGCTTCGGCCACGAGCATGTCCGCCCCCTCGGCGAGTGGCGATATAAGCCTTAGTATGGGAGGTCCCCCGTCGGTATACAATGATTCGAAAGACGATTTCACCTCGCGGGCGACATCGCTCACGTGCTTCAGGACCTCTTTCACCTTCATCCCGAGCAAGTCGATATCCGCCCTGTCGAGGCCGCTAGGACGGTGACCCGTAACGCCTACCCTGACCGCGAGGCGGGCTTTCGGCGGAGATTCCGTTTTATTTATTGCGTTCATTTCATTCTACCCTTTAGGCACTTCTATGGGCACGTTCCTGTGGGTCCAGAGCCAGTCACTGTTCTCCAAAAGCGCCTCCCTGCCCACGGCGATGAGTATCCTTTCCGGCGGCACTTTGCCGACCTCAAGCTCCCTCTTCGCAGAGGCGTAAGTCCGCTGTGCGAGGCTGTACCTCCTTTCGAGCTCGTCGTAAGCCTTTTTATTCTTATACGCCTGGGCCGCGACTCCTACCGCTGCGATCACACCCAGGAGTATCTGGAAATTATTTATAGCCTCGCTGTTCCCCACCCCCGCGAACAAAACATACATGCCGTAGACAAGAGCGACCAAAAGAGTCAATACAAAGGACAAAAACATGATATTCCCGAACTGTCGCGACCTTACCAGGAGCGGCCTTTTCTTCGATCCGAAATAATCGAGCTGGGATTGTATCCACAGCTTCTCCGTGATATCCAATGATGTCTCTTTTCTCCGAGAAGGCTCTCCATCACCGCCTCTCAGAGTCATTATCTCGATGCTCCTCACGGCCTTCCTGATCCATGTGAGCAGTCCCTCGTACTTGCTCAGGTAATGCGAGGACACGTTCTCGTTTATGCCGCAGAGCGTCCAGAAGAACTGCACTCTGAGCCCTTCGGCAAGCGCCCTGTAGTCGAGGAAACGGTCCTCGACCCTGTCCCTCGAGGTCTTTTTTACCAGGAGCGCGATCGCGGGGATGAGCCCTATATAACACAGGACCAGGTAAGAGCTCCAGTCGATGAGACCATAGAGAACAACGGCTGCAAAAAAGAGGACGTAGATCCAGTTGATGAGGCCCGCTGTCTTTTTTTGATATAACTGTGACAGAACATCCGCGCCAGAGTATAGGCAGATTATTTTACGGAGCGCAGGGTCCCCGGATATCTGCTCGTTATCCGATTCGCTCTGCAGAAGATAGTGTTTGGATTTCATAAGATCTATTTCACCGCGGTCGTCAAAATAATTCTTTATATCGAGGTTGAAACCGTCGATCCTTTCCATTATGCCAATGAATGGCGATCTTTCATATCCGTCCGTGATACCGGCAACGTTCTTTGTAAAGACAGAATCGTAGAGGTTGTCGAGGAGTCCGCTTACAGATTGGACAAGACCGAACAACTTGCTGGATACCGCTCCATAAACGGCGCCGGTTAAGCTGCGGGGTTTCTCAGGGCCAGCGGTCCCCGGTGGCGGAGCATCGTCGGGCGGGGCGTATTCCACTTTTGCCCCGGGACCAGCCGGGTCTATAGAGATTATCATGCTGCTGTCCATTGTATCCAGTCCGGATTTCGTCCCCCTGAGCGAGTACTCACGCGTTATGCCGCCATCACGCATCCATCTGATTATGCTGGCCGTCGCATCGGGCTCGCGCATGTCGCTACAGCCGGAAACTGCGATAAGAATTTCGCTGTGCTCGGCGATAAATGCGGCGGCGAAAGTATCGGTCATAGCCTGATTCTCCTCCGTGCCGTAACCCGCTTCTCCGAGTCTCGACCTCATCAGCGACGGGATATCGACCGACGAAGATGCCAGGGCGAGAAGCTCGGAGAACTCTCCCCTGCTCTTATCGTCCGGGAGCGCGTCCCGGTATTGAGCGGGCGGGAACGCGAGAACAGCTATAAGCACAGCGGAGAGGTGCTCGACCGCGAGCTTCGTAACCAGACAGTCTTCACTACCTGCAAGGGAAGATATAACGATGAACGGGGAGTTGGGAAACGTATTCCTGAGCCTGACCATCTCCGGGATCATCAGAGCCGAGATACTCTCCCGATCGGGGGGATCGCCCTTCCGGCCGCTAATACCAACAACAATCGGGATAAGATAATCATCGCTTATAAGCGGCATATTCGAGTGTTTTCGCTGATTCCGCTGTTCGCTCCGGAAAATCGACAGTATACCGGGGGCGTCTTTCCAATTGAATTCATATGATTCGATCGCGCAGTCCGCACCCTCTCCGCTGAAGAAATCTGGTCCGTCGGGCCTTCAACAGGCAAGTCCCCGTCCTCTGCGACGGCTCCCGCATTCACATCCGGCTCTCCTACCAATATACGATCGAACGGAGTTAAAGTTCCCGGATGCACCGGCTTACCCGAATTAACCATAGTGCGGCAATTACGCATTTGATACTTATTCCCCGCTTAAGCGAGCGATATTACAATTCTAATAATGCGTGAATAATAATTCAATAACGCTCTCAAGCAGGCTGATACCGGATGCCGGCATGGAGAAGCCTCTTCCGTGGTTCGCCACCGAGACATATCCCCCTGTCAGGGCAGGAACGGGTGATGACGGACACAGACCCGGCGCATATATCGGCAAAATGAATAATACTGTTGCCTAAATCGACCGTCACCGGATATAATTGAATGAATTATGCATCGAGTGTCCGTATAAGACCCTCAATACCGGAGGAAGCACCGTTATGAAAAAACAGAAGCTACTGATTCTTCTACTACTGGCGGCAAGTCCCTTTATTCTGACAGGGTGTCTCGCGGCAGCAGCCGTCGGAGGTGCGGCGGCAGCGGGCGCAGGCACGGTTGCATATATAAAAGGCGAGTTAAAAGCCACTGAAGAAGCATCTCTAAACAAGACATGGGCGGCGACGGTGGCCGCGGTCGACGATCTCCAGTTCATCGTGATCAACAAGATAAAAGACGATGTTTCGGGGGAGCTCGAAGCAAAGACAGCCGACAATAAAACGGTAAAGATAAAACTGAACAGGGTCACTGACAATCTGACCGACATCTCTATCAGGATAGGCACTTTCGGCGACGAAAGTCTTTCGCGATACATCCTCAGCAAGATTGAGGCGAGGCTCAAGTAAATCAGGGCCCGAATCCGCACCAGCACGGAATGAAAACATGCGGTACATACCGGCTGCCGAATGAAATCAAACCCATGGATTGATCCGGGACTCAAGACCGATTGAATGATTTCCCGTGAAAAAGCCTTACGGATTGCAAGGGACTGGATTGATTCCTGGAACAGGCACGACCTCGATTCAATCATGTCCCACTACTCCGAAGACGTCGTGCTTATCTCCCCTATTGTGATAAAGCTCCTGGGTGATGATTCCGGAACAGTCATGGGCAGGGACGCTCTGAGAGAGTACTTTAAAAGGGGGCTAGAAGCGTTTCCCGAGCTCAGGTTCGAGATGCTCGAGGTCTTCACAGGCGTCGACAGCTTGGTGCTTTATTACAGTAGACAAAACGGACCCGTGGGGGCGGAGGTCATGGAATTGAACAAAGATGATAAAATCAGGAAGGTCATCGCCCATTATGACCATGCAAAATGAGCTTGAGCACAAAATCGACCCGGAAAAATCGGGGTTTTCACAGAACTTTAACAATATTTTTTCTCCCTATTGCAAAAAAAATCCTAAAATGTTACCATGTGCGAGTCTGCTTTTTACTGATATCCGCTTTATACCCCTGATGAACTGCAATTTCTTCACAAAATCCATCACTTCTGTTGAAATACCTCTTTAACAATGAAACACAACTCCGATGTTCATATAAATATTTTTAGCGTAGAAAAAATTTTTCCCAGTATAACATTCTGTATTTACATGAATTTATTTTCGGATAAATGCGAGTCGACAAATACCCCCTTGACAACCACAACATATTGTGGTTCAATCGATTCATAGCACAATATATTATGTAATTTTACCCAGAGGAGGATGTCCAGATGTCTTCTGAGAAACTCAGCCCGACGCAGACGAACGGAAACGGCCATGGGACGAAGCTGATAGAGAAAAGCCCGGAACCTGAAATCGAATTACAAGCGGCTGAAAACACCCCGGCGGAGGAAGAAGAATTTGTCCAGAAGACGGAAGGAGTTATGGACATCCCGGAAAAAACCCTGAAAGCGTTTGGCGGCGACGAGCTGCGCGCAAGGGTTTTCTACGAAAAGTACGCGCTCAGGGACAAGGCCGGCAGGATCGTGGAGCTCACCCCGGAGGACATGTGGAGGAGGGTGGCGAGGGAAATAGCCTCTCCCGAGAAATCTAAAGAGCTGAGAAAAGAATGGGAAGACAACTTCTACTGGCTCCTTTCGAATTTCAAGTTCATCCCCGGAGGCAGGATCCTCTTCGGCGCCGGTCAGAACAGACGGTCCACGCTGCTTAACTGCTACTTCATGCCGATCAAGGAGGATTCGATCGAGGGCATTTTCGAATGGTGCAAAGAGGCGGCGAGGACATACTCGTTCGGGGGCGGCGTAGGGACAGACATATCCATACTCAGGCCCAAGGGCGCGCCCGTGAACAATTCGGCTATCTATTCCACGGGGGCGGTATCTTTCATGGACCTCCTCTCGACGACGACCGGCACCATCGGCCAGGCCGGAAGACGCGGCGCCCTTATGATAACGATCAACGTCAACCACCCGGACATACAGGAATTTATAGATGTTAAAAACGACACGGAAAGGTCCCGGGTCAAGTTCGCGAATATATCGGTCAAGATCTCGGACGAGTTCATGCGCGCCGTCGAGGAAGACAAAGACTTCGAGCTCAGGTTCGAGAACGAAAAGGTAAAGTACTCGAAAACCGTCCGCGCCAGGGACATATGGGAAAAGCTTGTAAAATCGGCATGGGCGTCTGCCGAGCCGGGCGTAATATTCTGGGATGCGGTGAAGAGGTATTCCCCGACCGAATACTCCGGAATGGAGGTAAACGGCGTCAACCCATGCAGCGAGCAGGCACTCGAGGATTACGGCAACTGCTGTCTCGGTAACGTCAACCTCTCCCCGTTCGTCAAAGACGCATTCACGGAAGAAGCCGCTATCGACTGGGAGAACCTCGAAAGGGCCTTCAAATACTCGGTCAGGTTCCTCGACAACGTGCTCGATTACAACATGAACAAGCACCCGCTCACGTATCAGACAAAGGCGTCCACGCACTCGAGGCGCATCGGCGTGGGCTTTACGGGCTTCGGCGACATGCTCTCGAAGCTCAACATCAAGTACGACACGCCCGAGGCGGTCGAGTTCGCGGACAAGATGTTCGAGCACATCAAGAACACCGTATACGAGGCCAGCTCCGACCTCGCGACCGAGAAGGGCAGTTTCCCTGCTTATGCCAGGGACACCCACCTGTCGGGAACATTCCTGAGAACGATCGACGAGCGTGTGCTCGACAAAATCAAGAGCCAGGGGCTCCGGAACGCCTGCATACTTACTGTGCCGCCGGTGGGCAGCGGTTCTGTGCTAGCTGGAACCACGAGCGGCGTAGAGCCGATGTTCGCGCTCTCGTACTTCAGGCGCTCCAAATCCCTTTCTAAAGGCGAGTTCAAGGTATACCACCCGCTCGTCGATGAGTACATGAAAAAGTACGGCCTCGAAAGCGAAAAAGAACTGCCTAAGACTTTCATAACATCGCACGAGATCGAGCCCGAAATGAGGGTGCGCATGCAGGCCGCGATACAGAAGCACATCGATTCCTGCATTTCCAGCACCGTCAACCTCCCGACCGACATCACGCTCGACGAGGTGGAGAAGATATACTTCCTCGCGTGGAAGCTCGGCTGTAAGGGCATTACCGTTTACAGGGAGGGCTCGAGAGAGGGCATACTGGTCACTGAGGACCAGGCGAAGGCCCAGCAGCAGACTAAAGACGAAACAAAGCTTCCGACCCAGACCCAGGACGAGGGGATGAAAAAAACCCATCACCCCAACCCCATCTCATCCCTTCGTCCATCCTTACTGCCGGAAATAAAGCCTATAAAAAGGCCGCAGTTCCTGCAGGGGTTCACGGAGGTCATAAAAACGGGGTACGGAAATCTCTACGTTACAATCAATACCTACGACGGGAGGCCGTTCGAGGTCTTCGTCCAGATCGGCAAATCGGGGTATTCGACGATGGCCGACGCCGAGGCCACGGGGAGGCTGGTTTCACTCGCGTTGAGATCGGGTGTGAGCGTAAAGGACGTAGTGGAGCAGCTCGAAGGGATCGGGGGCTCGTCCCCTGTCTTCTCCGAAGGTAAGCTCGTTATGTCCATACCGGACGCGATAGCGACCGTATTAAAGAAACACTTCGTCCAGTCGGCCGAGAACCCGGCGGAATCGGCAAAGCGGGCTGTGGATCTGAACCTCGAGCGCTGTCCCGACTGCGGAGACAGGGCGCTCGCGTTCGAGCAGGGATGCATGACCTGCCGAAGCTGCGGCTTTTCCAAGTGCGACTGACAGATTAAAAACCCTAGAAGAGGATGATGTTAAGCAAGAGGCCCGATCCCCCTAAAGGTTGGGTTCCTTGCTTTAATAGGATATTTTATATAATGACTTTTCAATCCCGCCCGCGGGTAACGATATGACGGCTGAACAAAAGAAAGGAAGTATTGTAGCCGGGCTCTTCTGGATGCTCGTCATATCCATTCTTCTTTTCTGGATACCCACCATAGGCCCCCTCATAGCCGGAATCGTGGGAGGGAAGAAGTCGGGCGGCGTGGGAAATGCAATACTCGCTGCTCTTCTCCCGGCGATCCTGATGGGCGTTCTGCTCTTCTTTTTCGGGTCACTCCTCACGGGCGCCCCTCTGATCGGCTTCGTGGCGGGCATGGGCGCGTTCGTTCTCGTAGTCTCGAACGTAGGCCCGCTCCTTATCGGCGCTATAATCGGGGGACTCCTCGCCGATTAGCCTGAGCTTGTCGTTCCACGCTCATAGCCGGAATCGTGAGGTTAAAGGGTTACCGGAGTCTATCTGAGAAAACTTTCCAGATGATCCTTGATATCAGAATTGGCGAGCTTCCACAGTGCCGCCTTCTCGATCTGCCTTATTCTCTCCCTCGTGAGGTTGAACTTCCTGCCGATCTCGTCGAGGGTGTATGTGCTGTGCTGGTCGATCCCGAACCTGAGCCTCAATATCTCCTCCTCCCTCGGATTCAATAGCATGAGGGCTTCTCTCAGCTTGTCGGTGAGATCGGATTTGGCTACGAGGGAATCGGGAATAACGGTATCGTTATCCGCGATGGAATCGAGGAGCGTCGTCTTCTCCCCGTCGAGTATAGGCGTGTCGAGGCTGATTGCGTCCTTTGTGGACCTCAGTATGCGCTTGACAACCTCGACCGATATGCCGGATTTGCGGGCTATCTCCTTGGGGGTGGGTTTTCTGCCGAGCTTTTTCGACAGGAGCGCATTTACCTTGTAGACCCTGTTGGCCTGCTCGAGGAGGTATACGGGGACTTTAATAGTCCTCGTCTGTCCCTGAAGCGCCCTCAGTATCGCCTGGTGTATCCACCACGAAGCGTATGTCGAGAACTTGAAGCCTTTTCTGTGGTCGAACCTTTCGACCGCTCTCATGAGCCCCATATTCCCTTCCTGTATGAGGTCGGAAAGCGGGAGTCCCCTGCCCATATACTTCCTCGATATCGTGATGACGAGCCTGAGATTCGCCTTTACGAACCTCTGTTTAAACCTTTTTGCGTTTTCCGAATAGACCCTGATAAACGCGTGAAGGCTCTTTATGCGTTTCTCGATATAGCCGTTCTTGAGTCTTTTATGTCCGTTCCTGTGGCGCGCAGAGCCGTTCATCTTTAACTTTCCGTCAGCCAATTTACCGACTAGGCTCACGAGCTCCCTCGACCTCGATTCGCATTTCTTTATTTTCGCCGAGATCTCGACCTCTTCCTGTGCGGTGAAAAGTGGCTCGACCGACATGTCCTTGAAATAGACGTAGAGGAGACGGAGCTGCTCGTCAGGCGTATCGTCGGATTTCGACTTCGAGCTTATTTTTCCAGAACCGTATTCATTTTCATTCCCCTCGTCCCTGGAATAGCTGTCCTTGAAATTTATGGATGAAACCTCGTCGTCATCCCTCTCGAACTCAACATACTCGCTTACGGATACAGTTTCATCGAACTCGTTGTATTTTGTTTCCATATCTTCATCCTTTTAAGAATATTCAATTGCTGAAACAAAACCGAAGGTGTTCCCGGGGATTAAAACTCAATAACAAGCTTTGGGAAAGAAAGGGGCGGGAAATTACCATTCCTCCTGATACTAAATCCGGCACATAAGTAGCTTTGCTTTTAAACAATCCTCTACCGTATACCAAGCAATTTCTTCGAATAACCAAAACGTCCTGCCTTCCGGTTACCGCCAATTCTATCAAATTCTAAAAACTATTGCAACCTACTTTGCCGAAGCGTAATTAGAAGCCACCTGCTTCCAGTTAACGACGTTCCACCAGGCCGCTATGTAGTCGGGTCTCCTGTTCTGATAATGGAGATAATACGCATGCTCCCAGACGTCGAGGCCGAGGATCGGGGTCAAACCTTCCGAGAGCGGGCTGTCCTGATTGGGGGTCGAAGAAAGTACCAATTTCCCGCTTTTGTCGACAGAAAGCCAGGCCCAGCCGCTCCCGAACCTGCCGGCAGCCGCCTTCGAAAACTGGTCCTTAAAGCCGTCGAATCCGCCGAAAGCGGATTTTATGGCGTCGGCAAGCTCTCCCGAGGGCTCCCCCCCGGCCTTAGGACCCATTATTGTCCAGAAAAGGCTATGGTTCGCATGCCCCCCGCCGTTATTCCTGACAACGGTCCTTATGTCTTCAGGCACCGCGTTCAGATCCCTGATCAGGTCCTCCACGCTCTTCTCCGCGAGCGCCGGGTACTTTTCCAGGGCCGCATTCACATTGTTAATGTACGTCTGATGGTGTTTTGTATGATGGATTTCCATGGTGCGGGCATCGATATGAGGCTCCAGGGCATCGTAACTATAAGGAAGTTTCGGTAATTGATACGGCATGGTTTCTCCCCCTAAATTAAAATTTTTTTCAAATGGAGAACCGATGTTTCAGGTATTTCACATTGAAAAATAGCTCTACAGCAAAGAACCTTGAATCAGAATGAGCCGGGTTTCAGGACCCGTCCAATCGATTTATTTTAACCAGTAATACCGGCCCTGTCAAAGCTTTTTCAGCGCTGCGTCCGCCCCGATTTTTATCTTCGGCTGAATTTACGGTATATTAAATGTGGCTCCGGGTACTCAAAATTGACAGAATCCTCTACAGCTGGTAATTTTTACCATATAGTAATTTGTATATCCTGGATTCATAATATCCATAATAGGGTACAATAATGCAGGTAACCAAAACGCTCGACTACGCCGTAAGATCTCTCACTTATATGGGGCACGAGCCCATAGTCAAACACAGCATGAAGGAGATTTCCGAGCACCAGCACATACCCATTAATTATCTTGCAAAGATCATGAGAAGGCTTGTCAAGAAAGGTATCGTCAGGTCTATGGTGGGACCTGATGGCGGCTATACACTCCGCAAAGCCCCGAGGGATATAAGCCTGCGGGACATTTATGAAGCGATAGAGGGAGAGATAAGGGTAGTGGACTGTATGGATAAAAGCGCTATATGTCATTTACACGAATCCTGCCCTCAGCTCCCGGTTTGGGACAGGGTACAGCTATCCATGGTAAAAATTCTGGAAGAGACGACGCTGGAGCAGATGCTTTCGGACAGGGGCCTGCACGGCTTTACCAGGGTGAATTAAGGAGGCTATATATAATGAGTATCGATTTGGAGAAATTGGCCGAGCAGGAATATAAATACGGATTCTTCACGGACATCGAGCAGGAGATCGCCCCCAAAGGACTCAGCGAAGACACGATAAGGCTGATTTCAGGCAAGAAAGAAGAGCCGGAATGGCTCCTCGAATGGAGATTGAAGGCGTATAAGCATTGGCTCACGATGAAGGAGCCCCGCTGGGCCCATATATCATTCCCGCCTATAGACTATCAGAACATAAGCTATTACGCTGCCCCCAAGGCCAAGGCGAGGCCAAAGAGCCTTGATGAGATAGACCCGGAAATAAGGGCGACGTACGAAAAGCTCGGCATTCCCCTTGACGAGCAGAAGATGCTCGCCGGGGTCGCCGTAGACGCTGTTTTCGACAGCGTGTCCGTAATCACTACCTTCAAGGAGAAGCTCGCTGAGGCGGGCGTTATATTCTGCTCTATTTCGGAAGCGGTACAGGAGCACCCGGAGCTCGTAAAAAAGTACCTCGGGTTCGTTGTGCCCCACAACGACAACTTCTACGCCGCTCTCAACTCGGCGGTATTCACGGACGGCTCGTTCGTATACGTCCCCAAGGGCGTCCGGTGCCCGATGGAACTTTCGACCTATTTCAGAATTAACGCCGAAAGCACGGGGCAGTTCGAAAGGACGCTAATAATCGCGGAGGAAGGAAGCTACGTGAGCTACCTCGAGGGGTGCACGGCTCCCAAGAGGGACGAGAACCAGCTCCACGCAGCGGTGGTCGAGCTCATTGCCCACAAGGACGCGACGATAAAGTACTCGACTATCCAGAACTGGTACCCCGGCAACGCAGAAGGCGAAGGCGGAATCTACAACTTCGTCACCAAGAGGGGAAGGTGCGTAGGCCGGAACTCCCATATATCGTGGACACAGGTGGAGACGGGTTCGGCTATCACATGGAAATACCCGAGCTGCATCCTGGAAGGCGACGGCTCCGTCGGGGAATTCTACTCAGTTGCGCTGACAAACAGGCGCCAGCAGGCGGATACAGGCACGAAAATGATACACATAGGAAAAAATACGACGAGCACGATCGTATCGAAAGGGATATCGGCGGGTCACGGACAGAATACATACAGGGGACTCGTGCAGATAGGAAAGGACGCGTCGGGAGCGCGAAACTACACGCAGTGCGATTCGATGTTAATCGGAGACAAGTGCGGTGCGCACACGTTCCCGTACATAGAGGTCAAGAACTCGACGGCTAGGATGGAGCACGAGGCCTCGACGTCGAAGATCGGCGAAGACCAGATCTTTTACTGTCAGCAGCGCGGTCTGTCCGCCGAGGACGCGGTATCGCTCATCGTGAACGGCTTCTGCAAGGAGGTCTTCAAGGAGCTCCCGTTCGAGTTCGCGATCGAGGCCGAGAAGCTTCTGAGCATAAGCCTCGAGGGTAGTGTTGGATAATAACTGCCGCCCGGAATAATTACCTGTAAAGAAAAAGCTAAGGAGACAGGACATGCTGGAAATAAGGAATCTGCACGTGAGCGTCGCAGATCAGGAAATAATCAAGGGACTCGACCTCAAAGTGAATGCCGGGGAAGTGCATTCCATAATGGGCCCGAACGGCTCGGGGAAAAGCACACTGGCGCAGGTGCTCGCAGGCCGCGAATCCTACGAGGTCACGGAAGGGGAAATCATATTCGAGGGGAAAGACCTCCTCGGGCTCGCTCCGGAAGAAAGGGCGTGCGAAGGGATATTCATGGCGTTCCAGTACCCGGTCGAGATACCGGGCGTTGCGAATACGTATCTTCTGAGAGAGGCGCTCAATTCTATCCGCAAATACAGGGGTCTCGAGCCTCTCAAGCACGTGGAATTCGCGAGGCTCGCCAAGGAAAAAATGGGAATCATGGGAATGGCCGACAATCTTCTCAAACGCTCCGTCAACGAGGGGTTCTCGGGCGGGGAGAAAAAGAAGAACGAAATATTCCAGATGCAGGTGCTCGAGCCCAAGCTCGCGATACTGGACGAGACCGATTCAGGGCTCGACATCGACGCCCTTAAAATAGTGGCCGACGGCGTAAACGCCCTGAGGAACCCCGAGAGGGCGTTCATCGTGATCACGCATTATCAGAGGCTTCTCGAATACATAGTGCCCGATTTCGTTCACGTGCTGGTAAACGGGCGGATAGTCAAATCGGGCGGCAAGGAGCTCGCTCTAGAGCTCGAGGACAGGGGCTACGGCTGGGTGGAAGAGGAAGCGAGGAAAGCGGTCAACAATTAAGGAGTATTTACCGGATGGGCATTATCTTCAGCAAAGAAAACGACGGTTACATGAAGGGGTTCGAGGAATTCAGAAAGGACGCCGCGGGTAAAGGGATACCGTGGGTTGAATCGCTCCGCGAGGAAGGGATCAAAAAATTCATTGAGCTTGGGTTCCCGACTCCCGAAAACGAGGATTGGCGGTTTACCAACGTAGCACCGATAGCACGAACAGCATTCAGCATCGAGAAGAACGGCCACAAGCAGGTTGCCCCAGCAGCGCTGGACAAATATACGTTTCCGAAATTAAAAACGATAAAGCTCGTTTTTGTGGACGGCTCTTATACTCAGGAGCTCTCCGATGTATCGGTCCTGCCCAGGGGCGTCGAAGTAATGAGCCTCGCTTCCGCTTTAAGCGGCGAAGAAGAGCTCGTAAAAAAATATCTTTCGAAATACGCCGATTTTAAGGACGAAGCGTTCACCGCGTTAAATACGGCCTTCATGCAGGACGGGGGCTTCATATATATACCCCGCGGCACGCGCCTGAAAGAGCCCGTGCATCTCCTCTACATCACGGTCAAGAGCGATAACGCCACGATAACCAACCCGCGAAACCTCGTAATTGTCGAAGACAACTGCGAGGCCAACATTATCGAGCATTATGTCTCTCTCGACGAGGGCGTATACTTCTCGAACGTGGTGACTGAGCTCGTGGTCGGAGAGAACAGCTCGGTCGGCCACTACATGATAGAATGCGAGAGCAGTAAGGCTTTCAACGTCTCTACGCTCCGCGCGCAGCAGGGGAGAAGCTCGAACATCCGCTCCCACTCGGTGCTCCTCGGAGGCGCTCTCGTAAGGAACAACGTCCACCCCGTGCTCGCCGGCGAAGGGTGCGACTCGCTCATCAACGGGCTCTACATGTCGACGGGCAGGCAGCACATGGATAATTACATGAAGGTCGAGCACGCAAGCCCCCACTGCGACAGCAGGCAGTTCTATAACGGCGTGCTGGACGGGAAGTCGAGGGGAGTATTCCACGGGCGCATCATAGTACACAAGGACGCGCAGAAAACGGACGCGAAGCAGACCAACCGCAACCTCCTTCTCTCGGACAGCGCGCAGATCGACACGAAGCCTCAGCTCGAGATTTACGCCGACGACGTAAAGTGCACTCACGGCGCGACCATAGGACAGATGGACGAGAACGCCGTATTTTACCTCCGCTCGCGAGGCATCGATGAGACTTCGGCGAGGGATCTGCTCCTGAGCGCCTTCACGAGCGGCACTCTCGAAAGCATGCAGCTTGAAGAGATAAGGAATTACTGCGAAGCGCTCGTAGCCGAATGGTTCGCCCGCAGAAAAAGCGAAACCGATTGAGATAATATCCCCCGAAAAACCCGGGAAACGCGCTATGGCCGAGTATCAGAAGATAGCTAAGACCGGAGACGTCCCGCCTGGCGAAGTCAGGTCTTTCCCCGCGGGGAGCGAGATGATCGCCGTCTGCAACGTGGACGGCAGGTTCTATGCCTTCAGGGACGAATGCACGCACCAGGCGTATCCCCTTTCGGACGGCATGCTCGAAGGCAGGAAGCTCACCTGCATCTACCACGGCGCCGAGTTCGACGTCGAAACGGGTGATGCCCTCTGCCTCCCCGCGACCGACGCGGTCGAGACCTACGACGTAAAAGTCGAAGGGGACGATATTTACGTCCTGATCGAGGATTAAGTTCAGTTATTCGCACCTGATTACGTAATCCCGATACAGCCGTAACTTTAGCAATCCGATACAAAATCGGCCCATCGATATAAATTCGTAATAGAGTATTCTCTTAATATGGCAATCAAGCTAAAACGCGCCTACGATAAGCCCGAACCGGACGACGGAATCCGCATACTGGTAGAAAGGCTCTGGCCTAGAGGGTTGTCCAAGAAAGACGCTCATGTTGATGAGTGGCTCAAGGATATAGCTCCATCAACAGAGCTCCGCAAGTGGTTCTCACACGACACAGCGAAGTGGGAAGAGTTCAGGAGGCGATATCATAAGGAGCTGCATAACAACCGGGACGCGGTAAAGAAGCTCTTGGATATTACGGAAGGAAAAGATGTCACTTTCGTCTACTCCTCGAAAGAAGAACGGTACAATAGCGCTTCCGCGCTGAAAGATTATATAGAAAAGCTCGGCAAATTTAAGTAGCCTGCTGTGCTGCGAGTCTGACGCCTGTCTTGATAACCTGTTCGTATTCCGCGAGCTTTCTCAGACTCACTCCGTGGTTATCAACGACTACGTAATGACAATACCTGTCGTTCCAGCAGCCAGTATTGAAATACTCGACCCCGTCCCGCCTCATATTGAAAGCCCTGTGCGTATGTCCGCAGAAAACGACATCGGCTTCCTGAAGTCTGCCGTACTCGAGAGCCCCGTCGGTCACGATGTTCGACGACCGCTTCCACGCCCTGTTCTCGAAGCAGAGCCGGTGGAAAATGTCTTTTCCGAGCACGAGGTCTATCCTCTGCAGCAATCTGTATAGCTCCCCCGCGCACGAGGCGAGAAACGTCTTGTTCCTGCTGTAGAAATCGAACTGGTGTCCGTGGATCGCCAGAAGTTTTTTCCCGTTCGACGTCCACTCGAATTCTTTCTCGGCTCGAATATTCAGAAGAGAGGGGATCGTATCGTAAAGACCTTCGTCGTGGTTCCCTTCCACCCAGATTATCTCCTTCCGGTGAGACATGCTCTTTACGAGATCGAGGAACTCCCATTCTTCGTCCCGTAGCCTTTCGATACTGGGCTTATCGAACAGATCCCCCAGGATTATCAGTCTGCTGTAACTCGCCGACCTGATAAACACGGACAACTCCCTGGCCCTGTTATAGAAGGAGCCGAGGTGTACATCCGAAACAATGAGTGTAGTCATATTCTTCCCGCCAACCTCCTTTTTTCGTATCTCCGACCGCATACCTTCACCCTTGTTGCCGCTTCATCCTCAAAACCATCATTTTTCATCATGCTAATGTTATAAAGTACGCAGTTTAAGGGAGTATTAGGGTTGGCTTAAGGAATTGTTAAAAAGGGTAAAAAATTAGGAAAAACTCCTATTTTTCGGAATTATTAGAAGTGAAATTTAAGGTTGTACGAGAAGTTCGGAAGTCTGGTTCCCTGAAAAACGGAAAAAGAGGGCGCAGGGCTCAAACCCTCCGCCCTCCAAAACTCAAAATCACTCCTGAAGCGTGAATACCTCCGTACACATATTCGGGGGATCTTCACAATCGAGCGTCAGCTGATCTTCCCCAGGACCGCATGTCAGTGTGCACTCATGACCGTTCTGACCAAAAATTATCAGGTTGTCGCTGTTAGATGAAAAGACTGTAGGTTCCAGGGGAAGCTGCATGAACTTGACATCGCCAGGGTTCGCACCGAATCCCGTAACTGTCAATTCGCCGCTGGTGATATCAGATACAGTAAAAGTCCCAATACCGCATCCGGCGCTCTGACTATTGTAAGTACCCACTTGAGCGCATGGTTCAACTGGCGGAGGCGTAGGGCTAGGCGGTCCTTCGCACATAACACCTTTACTCACAAAAAAACGATACTCGTGAGCATTCGATTGTCCACCAAAAAAAAAGGTACGGAAAGTAATCGTGGTTCTAGAGGCATATTTCCCCGTCCCAGGTGGACCGCATTTATAAGGCAAAGGCGATTCAGCGGACGACCCGGTTGGGTCAGTACCAATCCTCAAAGGCTGTTCGCCGAGATACAAAACAGGGGCCACGGAAAAATCTCGATAAATAAGTTGTTCAGTTATTTGTATGTTGTCTTGTTGTCCCTGAGCAAGAAGATTGGCAGTAAATGGGGAATTAGCGGGATGTATATCAGGAACGCCGCTAACAGTTAAAATTAATCCGTCAGCTGCTTCCGAGAGGTCTGAAAAATGGCTCAGCTCACCCGAAACTGTAGTCGTGTTTTCATCCGCATTGACGTCCTGAGTAAGATTCGCCAGTACCTCGAACTCCCCGTTTGAAGAAGTGAAGAGCAAGGCTCCCTCTGTTGCAATCGAGCCGTCACCCTGCACCGGTTTCTCGTCCAGAAGAAAACTGGCGGTCACAGGGACATTAAACTCGATGCCGTCGGGCTCAAGATTATATGTAAACTGCGGTTCCAAACCATCGGATTTGGCACGAGCTTCACCCCCATTAATGTCCGTTATCGTAATCTCCGTATCTTCCGGGAGTGCCCCGGGCGGGAATGTAAGCATAAGCCTCCCGTCCTTGCTCGTTATAGTTCCCCCTTCGGGTCCGATCACTTCGCTAACACCCCCTCCCCCATTTCCTCCGTTTTCCTCACAGGCGAAGAAAGAAAATGCAAACAGGACAACAAAGCATATCAATGATAATTTTCTCACGGTAATCCCCTCCTTAATTTTTTTTAGCTTTGTTTCCCGCGTAAAACGGGGAGGAATAACTCGGACAACTTCATCATATGAGCATAATACCGTCTGATAATTGAGCGAATACAGGGCGGTTTAGCAGATAGTCTGCTTTTAGTCCGTTATGCCGGATCGGAAGATGAGTAAATGGAATGTGGAACATGAACCTTGCCCTAAGCCGCGAATATCCCTCTTGCTCCAATTATCACACCTAAAGGGATTCAGTGTCAATATGGCATTTCTGCTTAATAAAAATTAAAGCTGAAAAGAGAATACTGTCAGTTTTTATCCGTCACAGCACCTTCGGACGCCGAGGAAACGAGCTTCGCATATTTTGCAAGCGCGCCCCTCTCCGCCTTCGGTTTGGGCTTCTTCCATGCCGTGAGGCGCCTCTTTATCTCGCTTTTCGGGATTTCGAGATTTATCTCACGCTTCAGGGCGTCGATGGTTATGGTATCGCCGTTCCTGATTACGGCGATAGCCCCGCCGTCAACTGCTTCAGGCGTGATGTGTCCCACGACGAATCCGTGGGTCCCTCCCGAGAACCTCCCGTCCGTGATCAGGGCCACGTCCTTCCCCAACCCCTTTCCCATGACCGCGGATGTCGGCGAGAGCATCTCCCTCATGCCGGGCCCGCCGCGGGGGCCTTCGTAGCGAATCACTATGACGTGCCCTTTTTTAACTTTCCCCGCCAGTATCGCTTTCAGCGCCTCTTCTTCGGAGTCAAAAACGATCGCCTTCCCGGTGAACGAAAGACCTTCCTGTCCGGAAATCTTCGCGACCGCTCCCTCGGGGGCCAGGTTCCCCCTCAGTATGACGATATGGCTGTCCTTCTTGAGGGGATTGCCGACGGGCCTTACTATCTCCTGACCCTTCGGATAAGTCCCCGCCCCTTTCAGGTTCTCCTTCACCGTGTTACCTGTTACCGTAAGGCAGTCCCCGTGAATGAGCCCTTCGTCGAGAAGGGTTTTCATGAGCGGGGTAAGGCCTCCGATCCTGCAGAAGTCGGCCATCATGAACCTGCCGCTCGGCTTGAGGTCGGCGAGCACAGGAACCCTCTTTCCTACGCGCGTAAAGTCGTCGATAGTGAGCCTGACGCCGGCCGCGTTGGCCATCGCAAGGAGATGCAGCACCGCGTTCGTAGAGCCGCCGAGTGTAATGACCACAGTAATCGCGTTCTCGAACGCCTTGCGCGTCATGATGTCGCGCGGGCGTATATTATTCTTTATCATGTTAAGCACAGCCGCTCCGGCATTGATGCAGTCGTTTTTCTTCTCCTCGGATATCGCAGCCTGGGCTGAGCTGTTAGGCAGGCTCATACCGAGAGCCTCGATCGCGGAAGCCATGGTATTAGCCGTGTACATGCCGCCGCAGGAGCCGGGACCCGGGATCGCATGGGTCTCGATGCTCTTCAGCTGGCTGTCTGAAATATCGTTATTCGCGTGAGCGCCCACGGCCTCGAAGACCGATACGATATCGACGGGCTTGCCGTTATAAAACCCAGGCATGATAGTCCCGCCGTAGACGAACACGGAAGGCCTGTTGAGACGCGCCATTGCGATTACGCACCCGGGCATGTTTTTATCGCATCCCCCGATCGCGACTACGCCGTCGAACCCTTCCGCCCCGGCGACCGTCTCTATGGAATCCGCTATCACCTCTCTCGAAACGAGCGAATATCTCATCCCGGGCGTGCCCATCGATATACCGTCCGAGACGGTAATGGTGTTGAATATGATTGCCTTCCCGCCCGCTTTGTCGGCCCCGTGCGCGGCGTCGAGCGCGAGCTTGTCTATATGCATATTGCAGGGTGTCACCATGCTCCAGGTGGACGCTATGCCGATCACGGGTTTTAAAAAATCCCTGTCCTTGAAACCCACCGCCCTCAGCATGGAGCGGTTGGGTGCCCTGTCGGCTCCTTCGACCACTATAGAGGAAAACTTCCGCAGCTTATCCGGCTTGCCCGCCGGACCCGGTATCTTTTTCAACACGAGCCTCCTGTCTAAACTGTCACGAAGATTAAGTTATTATCAACGCAATCTTTTTTTATGTCAATTTTGACTCCCGCGCAAAAACTAATTGAATCTGTGCCCCTGCGCGGGCTATCATGTTAATAGAGGGCGTATTAATGAATGGACGAAGGTTCTCCGGCAAATTCGGAATCTGAATCCAATCCAGTGCCGGGGAGGCATGCCATGAATGCACTTATAGTGACCGTTCTTGCGGGAGTCATCGGTACTGCGGGCATGAGCTTGATTCTGTGGGGTATAACGCGCTCCGGAATCGCAAACGCCGCGATGATAAGGGCGATCGGGAGTTTGTTCACACAGTCCTATGAAAACTCTTTCGGACCCGGCCTCGCCGTACACTTCATCGTCGGTATAATCATCGCATTCATTTATGTCGCATTGATAAGTCTGTTAGCGCCGACTTCTCTCGCCGGCACGATCGCGCTCGGAGGTATGATAGGGTTCGCACACGGGATCGCGTTCGGATTTACTCTCGTGGTCGCCGTAGCCGAACACCACCCTTTAGAGCAGTTCAGGCGGGCGGGCCTCGAGGTGGCAGTGGCGCATTTGTTCGGGCATGTCGTATACGGAGTCCTGGTGGGAGCGGTCGTCGGCCTGACGGGTGTAAGGTTTTTCGGCTGATTGAGCGGAGGGACGAATACCCGCGTCACGGATTATTAGAAACCGCCGACCGTATATCGTGAGCGGTCGTTCAAACTGCGCTATTTACCCACCGTGATCTCGACCCTTCTGTTCTTCTGTCTGCCTTCGGGGTTATCGCTTCCGTCGGGGTTTGTATTCGGGGCGACAGGCTCGGCTTCTCCGAGACCTTTGGCGATAATTCTGGCTCCATCGACTCCACCAGACTCAACAAGCCAGGTTTTGACCGAATCCGCACGCTTCTCCGAGAGTTTCAGGTTATACGAGTCGGAGCCTTTCGAATCCGTAAAACCCTCGACGACGACCTTCGAGTCGCCGTACTTGTTAATAACCTCGGCCACGTTTTTTAGAGTAGGCTCGGCTTCCTTGCGTATATCCCACTTATCGAAATCAAACAGTATGTCTCCCGAAAGCTCTATTTTGATTTCGGTGTCTGTTTCAGTCATCTCGAGTTCCTGCACCCCGCCCTTCGTATCAATGACCTCGCCGCCGATGTCCTCCGTTTTAAACTCGAGGTCAACCGTTTCAAAAACAAGACCGACCGGCTCACTTTTTAACTCCGATTGTGCGGCGGAATCACGGGATAAAATAAGTACGCCTGGAATTGCGGACACCAGGAATATTAACGATATTAGTAACGACAGCGGGGACCTCAACATAAGCCTCCTGTCATTTCACTATCGCTACGTCTTCGATTGGCGGCGCGCCGGGGAGGTATATGGTAATTGTCTCTACGCCTTCGGGAGGCGCAGGGAATTTGGCCCAGGCGTTCTTCGATTCGCCCGCGCCGAGAACAAAATACTTAAGATTGGTCCCGAGAGGCTTCCCTTCGGTGTCTTTGACTACAAGGTACTTCTTGTTATTGGCAGTATCCACGAAATAGACAT
The DNA here is from genome assembly GCA_040754335.1 of Thermodesulfobacteriota bacterium. NCBI lineage: Bacteria > Pseudomonadati > Thermodesulfobacteriota > Thermodesulfobacteriota bacterium. Next base: position 427,517 of record JBFMCV010000003.1, read on the forward strand.
GCTCTATTACGTCATCGTGATCGAACTTGCCCACGCGCGAGATATCTATCGGATCTGACCCGCTGTTCGAGTATTTAAACTTGAGGGTTAAAGTGCCTCCCGACGTGAGCTTGGCCTCCTTGAATTCGACAGTGACGTTATCCCATTCCGTATCCTCGACAACCGGTTCCGGGGCTGCCTTTTGCGTCTCCTCTTTAGAATCAGCCGGAGGCGCCTCGTCCTGCGCTTTTACGGCCGCCTGGACTCCGGAGAAGCAAAGAAACAGAGTAAAAAATAATAAATACATTCTGCAATGCGTATTCGATATTATTAAGCTCATTTGTTCCCTCCCGAGTCTCGGTTTAAGACCCGCCTAAACTCCGACCGCAAGACCGATTATGTGTTCATTATACTACTTTTGCAATCACAATTGATATACTTTATTTCTGTTTCAAGAACGGATTATCCGGGATAGGAGGAAAATCTTGAAAAGTCATATAACCCTCACAAGAGCGCTAATATCCTGTCGATCTCTCCGAAAGTCTTTATAATTTCTTCTTCGGTGTTGTAAAAATGAGGGGCGAGCCTGAGAGCTCCGCCCCTGTTGTTGACCACGATATACGATTCCCTTAATTTCTTCTTCAGCTCCACAGGGTCGAAATCCCCCGAAAACGACACTATCCCTCCCCTTTCATTCCGGCCGCGCGGCGTCCTGAGCCGGAAGCCCCTGCCCTCCGCTTCATCCATTATCAGATCGCAAAGGTCCCTGACCCTGTCCCCTATCCTCTCGATGCCTATTTCGAACAGCATGTCCAGGGCCGCTCCCAATGCCCTGATGCCCATTACGTTGAACGACCCTTCCTCGAACCTGAGTGCGTTCTCCTTTAGAGTGAAATCTATATTCTCAAAGTCGTAATCGCTCTTTACCGATTTCCACCCGATCAGATTCGGCATTAATTCCGATGCCAGCTCCATACGACAGTAGAATATGCCAGTGCCCTCGGGAGCAAGGAGCCACTTATGGCCGTCGGCTGCAAGGAAATCGATTCCTGATTCCCTCACGTCCATGGGGACGACGCCCAGGCTCTGGATGGCGTCCACAAAAAAGAGCGCCCCGTGACTGCGGCATATGCGGCCTAATTCCCGGAGGTCGATCATGAAGCCGTTTAAAGATTGAACGGAGCTCATCGAGACGAGCCTCGTGCGCTTGTCAATCAAGCCCTCGATGGCTTCTAGCCGTACGCGGTCGTCCTCGAGCGGGACAAGCCTGACCTCGACCCCTTTTCTTTTCAAATCGAGCCAGGGATAGACGTTTGACGGAAACTCCTTCTCGAAGACAATAACATTATCCCCTTCCTTCCAATCGAGCCCGCCTGTGACTATGGAGATGCCGTGGGAAGTGTTTTTTATGAATGCGATTTCGTCTTTCCCGGCGCCCACAAGCCTCGCCGACAGAGCCCTCACCTCCTCTACCCTTTCCATCCACCGATCATAGCCGAGAATGGCTCTTTCGGAGGCTTCTATCAGGAATTTTTCGACCTCCTTTATCACCCTGGCCGGCACGGGCGCGACGCCTGCATGGTCAAGATAAATGGCCGTCTTCACAATAGGAAACTCCTCCCTGTATCTCACGGTCCAATCCCTGTCAGCACCTTTGTGCCCATTATCGTTCATAGGAGGATAAACCTAACGCATACATTGCCCCCTATCAATTGCATAATACAAAAAAATTCTATTTGACAAAGTACAAAAAACGTGCAATAGTAAGCTCTTTGAAGTAGATTCTTAGGAGGAATCGAGCTTTATGCAGGGTAAAGTAAAGTGGTTCAACAGTTCCAAAGGTTACGGGTTCATCCAGTCGGATGAAATAGGGAAGGACGTATTCGTTCACTACAGCGTTATCGAAGGCGACGGATACAAAAGCCTTACCGAGGGTGAAACCGTAGAATTTGATATTACAGAAGGGCCGAAAGGACCCCAGGCTACAAAAGTAGTCAAATTGAGCTCGGGCCAGGCCTGATAGACATAACGATTTACGAATAGCAAGCGCGTTCTCTTTCCAAGAAGGCTCCATCAACATTGCTAAGACGTATTTCTTTGTCCGTTTTTTTTGACGTAAACGGACACGCCTCTCGCCGCTTACTTGACAGAGTAATCGAATGCCCGCAATATTTTAATAGTGTGCTTACGAGAAGGGAATTCCTTAGAAACATCCTTGCGGGAACAATCGGAGCGTTATCAGTTCCGATTCTAGGCCTCTACGAAGGCTCCAGATTCAACTTCGCCCAGCTCGAATACAATGGGGAGTGGGACCCGAGACCGAGGGATTACAAGAGGCTTATGAGCGCACTCGAGCTGAGGACGAGCATTATCGCCTCATACGAGAGAAAGATCCTGAGGCTCGCCGACGCCGACCTTTTTAATTATCCATTCCTTTACATGGCGGGCGACGAAAGCTTCGAGCCGTTCACGGAAGATGAAAAAAGGAGATTGAGGAAATACCTCAAGCTTGGGGGGACGCTCGTAATAGACGATGCGTCGGGCACCGAAATATCGCCATTCGATACGACCATCAGGGAGGAATTAAAGAAAATACTCCCCGAAACCCCTCTTATGCGCCTGAATCAGGACCACGTCGTCTACAAATCCTTTTATCTCCTCTATTCGGCGAGCGGGAGGATAATCCTGAACCCTTATCTCGAAGGCATCACGTTCGGGGATGAGGACAGGACGGCCGTTATTTATTCGAGGAACGACCTGGGCGGGGCGTGGTCTGAGGACGAGTTCGGGAAATGGGAGTTCGAGTGCCTGCCGGGCGGCGAATCCCAAAGGGAGCTCGCGTTCAGGCTGGGGATCAACCTCATACTTTATGCGCTTACCGGAAATTATAAGGAAGACCAGATACACATCCCTTTCATAAAGAGAAGGCAGCTCTTATAGGAGCCGGCCCGCCGCCGCCGCAAGTGGAAAAGGGTCCGGAATCCGCGGTGACGGCACATTACATCGGTTCGAGCTGAATCACGGCGAATACGGCTTCCTGGGGATCCGTCATAACGGCAAACCGTCCGACTCCGGGTATGTCCATCGGCACTTTGCATATTCCACCGCCGAGAGACCGGGCCTGATCGACAAAAGCGTCGCAGTCGTTAACCGCGAAATAAACGAGCCAGCTGGGAGGCACGTCTCCCCGGTTCTCGTCTATTTTCATCATTCCGGCAGCTGGCTTTCCCCCGTTCATGAAAACCGTATAGATCATACCGCCCATATCGTGCTCCTGCGCCGTCCACCCGAAGAGCCCGGTATAGAATGCTCCTGCTTTCCCAGTATCGTTCGTCATGAGCTCGTTCCAGCATAGAGCACCGTGTTCGTTCACGATACGGGCGCCTATGTGCTTCACCGGCTGCCACAGTGACAGGGCAGCACCCGCAGGATCGAGGATCATAGCCATTCTCCCGGCATCGAATACATCCATCGGTCCGACTATCACCTCGCCGCCCAATGACTTGGTTTCTTTAACGGATTCATCGACATTTGAGACGGATACATAGCTTGCCCAGTGTGTTGGAACGCCTCGTTCCTCCTGCTCGTCCCACATCTGGTACATTGCGCCAACCTCTTTTCCGCTGAGGGAAGCCATTGTATATACCTTATCGTCGCCGATCGGCACGTCCGTATAACTCCAGCCGAAAAGCTTCGAATAAAACCCCTTTGCTATATCGGCGTCTTTCGCCACAAGCTCCGGCCAGCAGAAAGTCCCCGGCGCGTATCCTGTCATTTCACTCATTTCTGGAAGCCTCCCGGATATTCAGGATTTCAATACGTCAAACGATAACACAAACAGGTTAACGCGATATGAAGCTCAATGAGTATAACTCACCCAAAAAAAGACTGGGGGTGATTTTTGAATCACCCCCAGTAGCCAAGAAGGACCCAAGGTGTTAGGGAGGGTATTGGCCCGGATAAAAGGTGGCATTATCAGTACACCATTCCATGATTAAGGAGATATTTAGAAATAATTAAGGCTGTGTTAATGTTTGAGTTAAGGTACTTATCCCTCGCCGGGATCCGAATTGAGTATGAATACAATCAGTCGCGGTCTTCCGCACAGGCTCGGAAGGATGATAGGCTACTCACCCGGACGGCCTGATCGTCCGGTAAAGAAAAAGGAGAAATCAGATGGAAAGATGGTATGTTCTGACTTTGCTTGCCCTTGTTTGTTTTTCTCTCGGCAGTTTTCTGGGGAAGGTCGCGTCCTTTAAGGACATCCCGTATCGCGTTTATTTCTTTGAAGCCGTCGGCACGCTTACAGTGTTCACGACATTCGTCGTCTGGAACAGGAACGCCATATTCAGCAACTTTTCCGTGAACTTCCCTGCCCTCCTCATGGGTCTTACCTGGGGCGTCGGCACGGTGCTCTTTATCGTCGCTATCAAATACGCGAAACTTTCAGTCCTCGTACCTCTGTCCGCGGTCTATCCCGCGCTGACGGTAATACTGGCGTTCGTATTCCTCGGCGAGAGGCTCGGGCCGAGGGAGATAACCGGAGTGGTATTCGCAGTCGTCTCGGCGGCGCTCCTGGCGAAGTAATAGAGTCTTATATAAGATGACCCGTAAGGTTAAAAAAGAGCCAGAACATTAGATACCGACTCATCGTGGAAATCCAGGCTCTCAAGAATGATCCGGTTCCTCGGCGTCTATGCTTCCAACAACTACGGCTTATTGTCTGTAAGAATATTTTCTTCGTACGGCGTAACAGAACGAAATAACTCCCAACACGCCAGCCAGGATCATCATTCCCCATTCGCTAACGGCAGGAATTGTAGTACGCTGACTCAGTTCGAAGGGTGAAAACACCAATGCGTCGGAACAAACCGGCAGCTCCGATATTATCTCAACACCGCCGTCTCCGGGATTCAGGGTTGCAAGGAGCCGATCCGAGGGAGTATCCAGAACAGAACCGTACAGAACTCCGGTTATGGGATTAAAATCCAGCGCATTGAACAGCGAAGATATATTTGTAAGAAATGTCCCCTGACCGGTATTACGGTTGATATTTATTAGATTAAAAATTTGCGCGCCAAACAGCGTCCCGTCTTCTCTTATCGCCAATCCGACTTCAACACCGTTAAAACCTATCGGACCGATTATCGCGCCCTGACCCGTACTCGTGTCAATTTGAAGAAGTCTGTCCGAACCGCCGGGACAAGCGTCCCCCCAGCCGTATAAGATATCTTGGTCATTGTAATAGGTTAGATCGGGTACTCTGCCGCATTCATTCGGATCGCCTTCGCGTCCGATCTCTCCTATCACGTTCCCCTGACCGCTGAACGGGTCTATTTCAATCAGGACTGCAACACGCGTTCCGTTCTCGTCCGCTTCGGCACTTCCCACCAGCCGGCCGTCGGTCAAAAAAGCCAGACCGCTCACACCAGCGAAACCTATCGGACCGATTACTGTTGATACCCCTGTCACCGGGTCTATTCTGTATAATGTGCTATTTCCGAAGCCCGGGTCGAAACCACAATCGTCAGGCATAGCGACAAAGAGTGTTCCGGCCGGAAGCACCTGAGAATAGGAAGACTTGTAGCTGATTATTAACGCACAGAAAATAAGGAATACGGTTAGCAGCTTACGCATGGGGAAGCCCCTCCCGGAAAAAAATTTTAAAAATGATATTTAATATATGTTATTTTGTCAATCCTTAAATCAACTTATCTCTGATTTCTATGCTGGAAATTATTCAAATCCGATCAGTGATTCCGTCTTAGGTGGTACGCATATGCGTTTCAATTCACTATGCGGTAAGTTGTATTCTCGTTTTTTGCCTTTTCAAGCTCCTCTTCCAGAAATGCAATCCTGTCTTGAAGCTGTCTGACACGTTCCGTCAAGGATTCGACAGGGTCTGGCAGCTTGTTATGCTCGAGGCCTGAATAGTAGGGAAAAACCTCTCCGGGCACGACACTGCCCGGTATGCCTACTACGGTCGAATTCGCCGGCACGTCTCTGATAACGACGGAATTCGCCCCGACCTTGGAGTTATCTCCGATCGACAGCGGTCCCAGTATTTTTGCGCCCGCGCCTACAGTCACGTTGTTCCCGACGGTCGGATGGCGCTTGCCCTTTGTAAAACTCGTACCGCCGAGTGTGACGCCGTGATAGATCGTCACGTTCTCCCCTATTTCGGAAGTCTCGCCAATGACTACCCCCATCCCATGGTCTATGAAGAACCCCTTACCTATCTCGGCTCCCGGGTGGATCTCGATCCCTGTGAAGAACCGTGAGAGCTGAGACATCACCCTCGCTGCGAATTTGAAGTTTTTCTTCCAGAGGCGATGCGCAATACGGTGGGATACGATAGCCTGAAAACCGGGATAGGCGACGATTACCTCGAGCGAGTTCCTCGCTGCGGGGTCCCTATCGAATACCGCCGCAAAATCAGTCTTTATGTCGTTTAGAATTCCCATAATTATTCAGTTATCGGGAAGAGAGCATCTATTATACAATATCCGCTACAGTAAATCGGGTTTATTCGTCACTATGCCGCTGACCCCTATCTCCCTAAGCCTTTCGGCGCTATGCCTGACATCCACGGTCCAGGTGAATAGAAGCATCCCGGCGTCACGGGCCCTCTCGGCGAGGCCCCTCGTAATAAACCACCTGAACGGCGCGACAGCGTCGGCGCCGCACTCTTTTGCAGTTCTCAAGGGGTCGGCCGAGGCAACGAGAATGAGCCCGGTTTTTAAACCCCTCTCCAGCTCCTTTACGGCCCTGAGCCTGACGGATTTGAACGAGACGATGAACACGTCGTCCATCACGCCGTAATCTCTTATGACCTTTATCACCCGCTCCTCGAGCATATCCTCCTTGAGCTCGATCACGAACTTCGTCTTTCCCGCCGCCGACTCGATCGCCTCTTCAAGCGTCGGTATCTTCTCTCCCATGCCGGCATCGAGCTCCTTAAGCTCATCGAGGGACTTCAACCCTACGAGTCCTTTCCCGTCGGTCGTCCTGTCGACCCCCCTGTCGTGGATAACCACCAGACGACCGTCGAGTGACTTTCTCACGTCGAACTCGACCATATCCGTCCCGAGCTCTATTGCTTTCCTGAAAGAACGGAGAGTATTCTCGGGCTCATAAGCGCTCGCGCCCCTGTGCGCTATCTTTATAAAGAACCGTTCCGGCGAGCTCACCACCTGAGTAATATACACAGTAATAACAGGTCTTTGCTAAAATACCGAAAAATAGTAGAATGCTTAGGAATGCAGGCTTTCTTGAGAGACATCGCGTACACACTGCGGCCCCAGCAATGGGTGAAGAACTTCCTGGTCCTGGCTCCTCCTTTCTTCGGCGGCGCTCTTTTCACGAACACCGACTTGTTTATAAAAATGTTCTTTGCTTTTATTGGGTTCTCTCTCGCCTCTTCAACAGCTTATATCATAAACGATATATCCGACATCGAGTACGACCGCCTGCACCCCAAAAAGAAGGAAAGGCCGCTGACTTCGGGCAGAATAAACATATTCACGGCGGTCGTCCTGGGAGTAGTGACCCTCGCGCTGTCGTTGTGGGCGTCCTTTACAATCGGCATCGATTTCCTTGTCATAACGGGGCTGTACCTCATGCTCTCACTCTCGTATTCGTATTACCTTCAGAAAATAGAAATAATCGACGTATTTTGCATCGCTATCGGCTTTGTCCTGAGGATCGAAGCCGGCGGCATAGCCTCCGGCATAGAGGTCTCCAACTGGCTTCTCCTCACGACCTTTCTCCTGTCTCTGCTCCTCGGATTCGGAAAGAGGCGCCACGAGCTCGCCCTGCACAACGGCCCGCAAAACTCTTTCAGGGAGGTGCTTTCCCGGTACAACACGAGCTTTCTCGACACAACGCTCAGCATCTTCGCAACCACAGCTATAGTTACATATGCCATATATACGGTCGAAATCGAGTCGAGGATATTCCTCATCACGGTCCCGCTTGCGGTCTTCGGAGTGCTCAGATACATGTACCTCGTTCAAACGGACACGAGAGGAGACCCGACCGAGTCACTTTATAAAGACAGGCCGTTATTGCTGACCGTATTACTGTGGTTCCTGATAACTACGGTTATCATCTATTTCCAGAATATCGCGGGCTTCTTCGAGTAAGTTTTCCGGAAGTCCTATACCTATAGCAGCCTGCGCCGCTTTTCTGGCTTTGTCCGTATCGCCTGTCTTGAGATATATCTTCGCCAGGAGGAGGTTCGCCCTTCCGTAATATTGATAGCGTTTCAATGCCTCTTTGACATATCTTTCCGCTTCAATATAACTATCGGCAGAGCCTGTCATCTCGCCGTTGATGTAATAAATAAGACCCAGGTGGTAGTAGGTCTTCCCGTAACCCGGATCGTACCCCAGCGCCTTGCGAAACCAAATTTCGGCCCTCTCGTACTCTCCCTTGTCCAGATAAACGAGCGCCATATTGTTCGCGGTAATCGCCAGCCCCCTCGGGCTGTCCTTAAGCTCCGGGGAAAGCGCTATTTTGAATTCCCTTATCGCCCCGTTGTGATCGCCGTTGTTGGACAGGGCGAGCCCGTAGTTCGAATGAGGGAGCGGATGATGAGGGGATTTGAGTGACGTATCTCTCCAGAGAGCCAGGTCGTCCCTCCAAATGCCCTGCCCTTTATATGCGACGACCGCGTACGAAACAATCAAAAGAAAGCCTAACCCCCATGCAACGGCCCTGAAATGCGCCCTTCTCGCGGCTTCCACCAACCAATAGCCGGTTAGAAGACAGAACCCTGCCGAGGGAATGTATAGATAGCGCTCCGCGAGGGGGGTGGGGGAAATCGAGACTATGGCTATCAGCATCGAAGGCGCGAGCGTAACCAGAATCCAGAATATGCCGAAGGCGGTGATATTTTCCCTCTTGTTTATGGATATGAAGCTCAGCGCCGCCAGCACCGCAAGCAGGACGATGGAAGAGATTATATAAGGGAATTCTTTCGGGACGCTGGTGATAAAAGGGTTAAAGCCGAAGGGAAATACCAGCTTGTCCATATACGCTAGGAATGAGCCCAGAAGGGTCTTGCTCAACCCGATATATATCGGGATACTTGATATTTGCTCCCCCGGGATTACCGCCTGTTTCACGCCCTCGCTTGCGAGTCCCTGATTTATCTCGGGGATCTCGAAAGCGAGTCCCCTGAGATACAGATAGAGCAGTGTTACGCCCAGATAGACCGCATATTTTGGAAGGTTCTTCCAATTGAAGAGCCTCCGGTTCATGAGGTCGAAGACGAGTGCCAATAGCGGAAAGACTATCGCGACCTCCTTTGAAAAAAGGGAGAGCAAGAGACTCAGTCCCGTGAGCGCTAAATACCATGCGCGCCTGTATGAAAGAATATGGCAAATAAAAGCGAGGAAGAGGAAAAGCGCGCAGAGTACGTCCGACCTTCCGGCAATCCAGGAAACGGACTCCACATGCATCGGATACAGGGTAAAGAGGAGTGCCGCCAGGAAAGCCGCCGCCTCACTTCCGGCGGCGCCGGATTCCCTCAATAAGAGAACTGCAAATACGTAAAAAAGGACCACCGAAAGAGAGTGGAACAGGAGGTTGCTCAGGTGATAACCGAAAGGCGATATCCCCCATAACCCGTTGTCCGCAACCCACGATATATATACGATGGGGCGGTAATAACGCTCCTGCTTGTTCTCAATATCCCCGGGTATCACGTAATATATAATGCTCGAAGGATCGTAATTGACGTTCTGCTTCGTTATCATCTCAATGTCGTCCCAGACAAAATCGTTTCTGAGCGATGGTGAGTAAAGGGCAAAGGAAAGGAGAAACAGGAAAAGAGCCGATAGCAGCCTGCTGGCTATGAGTTTGGATAACAATTCCATGAGCTGACTAATTATATCACCCTGGTGCGCGTTATATCGGCAGCCGGGGGAAGGAATTTCCGGGCAGTTATATCTTTAAGCCAGCGCCGTTTCCGGGTTAAGCCCCGACAAGCGCTGTCAGCGGAAGAGATCGTCTTCGGGACTTCTTATAATCTCCCTGGCCCCTCCGCCGCCCTTCTCAAAGACGTACCCACGGATAACTACGACGGGGACCGAATCAGCCTTTTCCATCGCGAGGCCGGCCGCAGAGGCTATCTCGTCTGCTACAGCCATTACCGTCGCGCTAAGGACGAGGCCCTTCGAATCCTTCCCACCCCTGTAGTCCTTGAGCGGCTTTATCCCCGAGCATCCTATCGCGATATCGACAAGCCCCTCCCTCCACGGTCTTCCGACGGTGTCGGTTATAATGACCGCCACGTCCGCTCCGGACTCCCGTTTAAACCCCTTTACGAGGTTCCCGGCAGACATGTCCGAATCGAGCGGCAGGAGCGTCACCGAATCTCCCCCCGACACGTTCGAGGCGTCGACTCCCGCGTTCGCCGAAATAACCCCGCCTCTCGTCTCGACGATCAGCCTGCCCTTTTCCGGCTTCCGCTGGTCCATCCTGATGATTTTCGTAGTCTCGCCGAGTATCACCTCGACGAGGCGGGGGTCCTTGCTCACCTCCCTCGAGAGCGTTAAAGCGAACGGGGACGGCTCCACTTCGCTCAGTTTAACTATGCGGTTCTCAGCCTTGGATACAATCTTCTGAGCGAAAACGACTATATCCCCGTCGAGCAATGAAAGCCCGTTGTCCTCAAGCGCTCGGGATAAGATCTTCACGAGATCGTCTCCGGGCTTGATCTCCGGGATGCCCCGTACCGGGATTATAGAAATTGAGCCTTGGGTGTTCGCCATATGCCTTCCTGTAAAAAATCTAAGCCGATCGTTCAAAGATAATAGTATAGAGCGAAACTTATGCAAGAAACGATATTTGCGGCGTATGCCGAACCCAGACTCGGTCTGGAGGGCGGTTCGGATATTTAGACGCCTGTCCGTTATACTTACATACCGAAAATGAAAGTCCCGAAGCTGATACATTCGATAGAGGAGCTGGTCAGGCTTGCGGACAAGGAGTTCTACTATAGGGAGAATAACCTTCAGCTGACGTTCTCCTCCGAGGACTCCGTCTTCGTAATAGGAACGAGGGAAGACGGAGCGGTTTATCTCTCCGTCTATTACGGCTCCGAGATGGGGTTCAAATTCTATATGGAGAAAGACGGAACGCTGCTTATGGAGGAAGGCAGCATTCCGGGGCTCCTCGAGCATTCCGGCCCTGAGCATTTACTTAACATGATAAACGACTCGGGCGAGTTCCTGCTCCGTTTTGGCAGGGAAGCAATAGAATGGGGGAGCTACGAGTTTAAAACCATGGATCAGGTCAGGGAGGAATTTGAACGACTCAGACAGGGGGATAAAAAGAAAGACACGGAGAGGGAGTGGCATTGATATGGAACATTGGAATATCCGATATTGCCAATAATTGCAGAGAGTTGTTTACACTATGTGACGATAATAACCCGTGAAAACACGTAAATTTAGAATTAAGATATAGAGCATTCTTTCATTCCTTGAAAACCCGCCAAAACTTTAAACTACTGCAAGTCACCTTGATAATTTTATCGCACGCATTTTATATTTACATTAACATTATATAATTACAAATAGCATTGGTACAGATATATGTTCGGAGAAACGAATATGAACAATCCAGATCTCATTACAAAAACAGCAACAAGGGAAATAATTGATGATTTCGCTGGCGAAATAAATAAAAGGAAAGCGGAAGGGGCAAAACCTACAAAGGAAGTTATTTACTTCAGAAGAGATCACATTGATGGTATTGAAAGAACTGTTTGCCTTGTCCCAATAGAACTACTAAGGTTTAGAAAAGATAATGGACGAATAAGATCGGACGTTGAAAGTTATGAAAGACTGCATGAACCCCTATTAGAAAGAAGTGAAAAAGCACAAGAAATTATAAAAAATTTTCTAAAGGAGAAAGACCCAGAACTTACAAAAATTTTACAAAATTCTATCTTGCATGCCGGACAACGAGAACCGGCAATAATAACCTGTGATGGATTTTTAATAAATGGTAATAGAAGAAAGCTGGTTCTCGAAGAATTATCAAAAACTGACGACAAATTTAAATGGATGAAAGTCGTGGTCTTACCAGGGAGAACCGATCCTGGTGGACCTCCGACTCTACTTGAAATTGAACAAATAGAAAATAGATACCAACTTCAAAGTGAGGGCAAAGCAGAATATTATAAGTTTGACAGAGCACTATCAATCAGGAGAAAAATTCAGCTGGGTATGTCGTTAGAAGAACAGTTAAGAGACGATCCAAGTTATATTGATTTGCCAGAAAAGGAATTTAACAAAGTAGTAAGAAACTATCAAGAAGAATATTTGGAACCATTAAAATGCATTGATAGATATTTAGATCACCTAAAAAGACCGGGACTATACGACACTATTTCTAAAGGAATCTCTGATAGAGAAGGAAGATGGCAAGCATTTCTCGATTATTACAATCACGTACGTAAAAAGTTAGATGATGATTCCAAAAGAATTGAATTAGGTATTGATGAAGATGAAAAAGGTGATGTCGAAGAAATAGCATTTAAAATTATTAGAAAAAGAGAATTCCCAGACTTGCCTAAAGCACATAAAATGATGAGAGACTTGCCCAAGTGGCTAGAAAATAAGGAATCCAAAAAGGAATTGTTCAAATTATTAGATATCGATCCAGATTTGCCAGAAGAAGAGTGTTTCGATGAAGATGGAAACGAATTTGATGAAAGAAAAAAAGATCAAAAATGGAGTGCTATTAATCAAGAGACGCTTATTAATCAGGTAAAAAAAGCCAAACGCTTATACGATAATCAGAAAGAACGTGAAACACCTTTATCATTACTTGAAGATGCATTAAAAAAGTTAGAACATGGAAACATGGACCCTAAAGCGGTTTATGTCCATGATCTTGAGAAAGCAATGAAACTAGCATGTAAGGTAAAAGAGGCCGCAGACAAGCTTGAGAGTACGTTTTACCATCTTAATAAAGAATACTCAAAGAAAATCAATAGACTCCAAAAATCATAGATTCTATGCTACTTAAAAATGCATCTAGATATCCTTGACAACATATTAGTAATTAAAGGAATTGATTCAAACCTTAAGCCAAGACACAAAAGTCAACTCAATGATTGGGGATTTACGAAAGATACAAGGGAAAATGATTTAAGACTAAACGATAATATTGAGACAGTACTACCTAAAGTCCTAAAATATTTTACTAAGTCAAACATCAACTATACCATTTCAGATTCGTGCAATAATCTAATCGAGGAAATATCAAAAAAAACGAATAGATTCAGGCAACTAATGGAAAGGGGGAAAGATTTTAAAGAAGGTAAATTTGATAGAGATGACTTCGCAAAGCATTTAAGTTTTCTCAGTACAAACATTCCGAGAAAGCTAAAAGAACATCAAATAAAAGCTGCATACCATCTCTACTTGGTAGGCAATGGAGCGAATTTTTCCGTCCCAGGTAGTGGTAAAACAACAGTTGTTCTATGTGCTTATGAACGATTAAAATCAAAGGGAGACGTCAACACCTTGTTTGTAGTAGGTCCAACGGCCTGTTTCGGACCATGGAAGGATGAATTTAAATTAGTGTTAGGCAGAAATCCTTCATGTTGCATTTTAGCTGGCGGAGACAAATTACAAAGAAAATTAGAATACTTCAAATCACATAACACTTACGAACTCTATCTAACAACCTTTCAGACACTATTAAATGATCAGGACGAAGTCTGCTCTTTTTTCAAAGAAAGAAAAGTAAATGTTTTCCTTGTGATTGATGAAGCTCATTATATCAAACAAGTTAATGGGAATTGGGCCAATGCTGTCCTAAAGATTGCGAACTATTCTAAGTATCGTTGCATCTTAACTGGTACACCCATACCTAGGAGCTATGTCGATTTATACAATTTGTTTGATTTCCTCTGGCCTAACTCAAATCTCATTACCTCCGAAGATAAAGCCAAACTGCGCATTTTAGAGGAAAAGAAAGAATACAAAACAGCACGAAAAGTGTTGGAACCAGCTGTGGGGCCATTATTTTATAGAGTCAGGAAATCGGAATTAAATCTAAGCCCACAAGTATTTCACGAGCCGATAATCATTCAAATGAATACTTATGAACGGAAAGTCTACGATGCCATCATGCAGAAAATAATAACCTATGCTAAAGAGGACTTTCTTAAAAATATCGAGTTGGTTTTGAAACTGAGGAGAGGAAGGATGATTAGATTAAGGCAGTGCTTATCATATACAAAACTACTAAGAACAGCGATCACCGACTACACAGAAGATATAATAGAAGACGACAATGATCTAAGATATGTGATTCGCAACTATGATAACTTAGAAATGCCGGCAAAACTACATTGCTTAGTAAAGCTTGTCAAAGAATTTCAAGAAAAGCAAGAAAAGGTCCTAATATGGGCAAATTTTATAAACACAATCAAATTGATTGAAACAACCTTTAAAGATTTAGGATTCTATTCTAAGAAGATCATTGGCGAAACACCTATAGAAAAAACTTCGCTAGAGGAAGAAGAGACTAGAGAAAAGATAAGAAACGAATTCGTAGATGAAGAAAGTGGACTTAACATATTACTAGCCAATCCTGCTGCTTGTGCCGAATCAATCTCACTACACAAAACTTGTCATAATGCGATCTATTACGATTTGTCATATAACTGTTCACAATATCTACAATCACTTGATAGGATTCACAGAGTTGGGGGATCAGAAGAAAATCAATCAAATTATTTCTTCCTCCAATACGAGAATACCATTGATCCAGATATCTTAAAGAACCTAAAATCAAAAGCCCGAAAAATGTATGATGTAATTGAAGGAGACTACAATATATATTCATTGGATATGTTCGAAGATAGTGACGAATTAGCTGCTTATGAAAGATTGTTTCTTGAACAATGAACTCTATATTTGATAATATTACCTTTCGGCAGATAAAGACTTTCATCGAAATTGTACACGCCTCATTGGGCAAGGAATACGAAGTCGTAAAACGCAACTATATGTCACAAGCTGAAAACTTTGATAATGTTATAGATTATTTTAAAGGATTAGGATTGATCAGAACTACGGAAAGTACAATAATAGAGAGTGATAATCTTAAAAGAATGCTAGATAAAAACGGCTCTGATGAAGGTGTGATTAAAAACTATCTGTTAGAAAAATCACTAAATTCCACTAACTCTTTTTCCAGTGAAGTTTATAGGTATTTGAAAAATTTCAGGGTCTCTAAAGAAAATATGTTTGAATACAAACCAACAACTGAAGCAAGATTGCGAGAAAGCGGCATACGCAATCTCTTTGTTGAATTAGATTTGGTCAAATATGACAAAAGAAAGAACAATTACAAAATAATGGATAATTACCTCGCAATTTTCGCCAGATATCTAGAAACAAAAAAAGTTACCCAAAAGGAACTGTCGTATTTAATTATTAAAAAAGAAGAGCTAGGATTGGCCGCAGAACTTGAAATATTACAATATGAAAAAAAGCGACTCGTAAACCATCCAGAGTTGTTGGAACATTTGAAACATGTTTCACAATCAGACGTTAATGCAGGTTATGATATTATGAGCTACGAGATAGAATCATCTAATAAAGAAACAGTACAACAGAGATACATAGAGGTAAAAGCCGTTTCTAAGCTCAACTATAAATTTACCTGGACAAGAGGTGAAATTGATACGTCCAAAGCTCTCAGTGGTCAATATTATTTATACCTATTGCCAGTAATAAGCAATAAGAAATTTGATATAGCCGGCTTAATAATTATTAAAAACCCTTATGTAGAAGTTTTTAAGAACAGGAAGAAATGGCAGATGAAAGAAGAGCAGTATAGTTTTTGGAAACAGACATGAGAAAGAACCATAATTCAAAAAAAGACCAGCTACGAGCTAACAAAGTCTATCTTGGCAATTGTCAAGAAATTCTCACAGATAATATTAGATTCCCGGACAAATCAATTGATTTTATTTTCACATCACCTCCATACGCAGATAAGAGAAAGAGATTTTATGGCAGCGTACATCCAGATAAATATGTAGAATGGTTCTTGCCGATCTCACTCGAACTATATCGCATTTTAAAGGACGATGGATCGTTTATTTTAAATATAAAAGAACATCCTAGGAATGGCGAAAGGGATACGTATGTAATCGAATTAATACTCGAACTAAAAAAACAAGGATGGTTATGGGTAGAAGAATATTGTTGGTACAAAAAGAATTCGTTTCCCGGCAAATGGTCTAATCGATTTAGAGACGCTTGGGAGCGATGTCTGCATTTCACAAAAAACAAAAAATTCAAAATATATCAAGATGCTGTAAAAGTGCCTATTGGAAAATGGGCAGAAAAGAGATTTAAATCTATGACTGATAATGATTTTAAAAGACACTTATCTCGAACAAACGGTACACTAGGTCGAAATGTATCCAATTGGTTAAATAGAAAGAGGGTATATCCACATAATGTTATAGTATTTGAAGAAGAGCACTACATATCAAACGTAATAGAACTAGCTACCGTTTGTAACAATAGAAAACATAGCGCTGCCTTCCCCTTAGAATTACCAACTTGGTTTATAAATCTTTTCACCAAGCAAGGAGATATCGTGCTAGATCCGTTTCTTGGATCCGGGACAACAGCTTATGCATCATTAGCAATGCAACGTAAGTACATTGGAATAGAGCTAATTGACTCTTTTGTAAAAGAGTTTGAGGAGCAAATACAAGAATTAGTTAATGATACTCGATAGATTTCACAACGGGAAAAAACCTTTTAATCCGCACAACAAATCGGTTAGTATTTTAAGTGTAATTCCACACATAGGAGGCTATACACAGAATGACCAGGAACAATATCGTGAAATCAGTGGTAGTTGCGATTTTTGCTATTTATTTGATAGCCGGAATGGGTACAGCACAAGTGCTCGCGCAGGACAATACCGAGCCCGCTAAAACGGATGCTATGGATAAAATGCATCAGGAGATGATGGCGAAATGGCAGGAATTCGCAATGCCGGGCGAAGGCCATAAGGCGCTTGAGTCCCTTGTCGGCACCTGGGAGTATACGGTCACATGGTGGGAAACCCCGGAATCCCAGCCCCAGAAATCGACAGGGACGAGCGAAGTGAAATGGATAATGGGGAGCCGTTTCCTCGAGCAGACGGCGATAGGCACAGCTATGGGCCAGGAATTTCAGGGCATGGGGATCATGGGCTACGACAATATGAAAAAAGAATATACCGGCGTCTGGATAGATAATATGGGGACGGGGATGATGACGAGCACCGGAACCTATGACGCGTCCGCGAAATCGTTTACGGAAAAGGGCTCCTTCTCATGCCCTCAGGAAGGCGGGGAGAAATCATTCCGCGGCGTAACCACTATCGACGGACCTGATAAATACACATACGAGATGTATGCCGCCGGTAAAGACGGGAAAGAAGTCCGGATGATGGAAATCGTATATACGAGAAAGAAATAACCGGAAGCCGTGCCTTAACCCTTTTTCCGGTATTTATCCCAGATAAACGGCGCAGCCAGCTGGCCGAGGAACGCCTTGGGCATTTCTTCTTTAATGCCCAGCGGTCCTACGTGCCGGTCCCTGGGATGATAGTACGTCCCGAAGAGGATGTCGAAAATCGCGAGATTCTCACCGAAGTTGTTGTTCCCCTCCTCCACTTTTTTGGAGTGGTGCCACCTGTGGACGTTGGGTGTGATGAATACATAGTTCAGAATCCCGCCGTGCATGTATACGTTGCAGTGCGTTAGCAAGCCTACGAACGCGGTGATCGAGCTGAAGTATATAAACACATCCCCCGGTACGCCCATTATAAAAAGTAGGGGTATGCTGAAAAGCAGGCCGCCGAAGGTATCGACGAAATGGAACCTCCCGGTGTTGAAGAACCAGAGCTTCTCGACGCTGTGGTGCACAGAATGGAATCGCCACATGAAATCCCACGTGTGCGCGAGACGGTGCTTCCAGTAAAGCCCGAATTCGCTTACGACCATGGCTATCACGACCTGGACCGCCATAGGAAGACCGGACGGCCAGAAAGAGTAGGCGGATTTATGCCCCATCGTCTCTATGATCCCGCTGATGAGCAGAAGGAAAAGCGCAAGCTGGATCAGCCCTTTGTTCAGGATGGTATGGGCGAAGTCGGGGAATTCCTGCCCGTCAGATTGTACCCACTCTTCACGGTACGGCATGACCCTCTCGAGTATGAAGAGCGAAACTGCGAGGCTAAGATATGCAATATTGAAATAGAGAGTCGGCCTGCCTGCTTCTATCCCGAGATAAACGACGTAAATCGGCACACCCAGCAGTAGGGGCCACAGGATGTATGACAGAATCTCTTTAGCGGTATTCCTTACCATAGGCAGCTCCTTTTGTCTCTCGGTATAAGTTCCATGATCTCCGGATCAAAAGCCGTGTTCGTTAAGGACAATCCATCGGAAACCGTCATTCTTAATAATCATACATCGGATTTTTTAAGATATTTTGAAGACCTCGCTCTCAATAAGACAGCAGCCAATTTGGCCTGACCGTATGCCAATCGCCTGTAAGTAACATGTCGACCGCCCCTTTCCGGTATTATCGCGTACTACTTCCACTTGATATTACAGCCGATGCTCGGCACCTGGTCCCCGCCGACCGCCTCGCCTTTTAAAATCCTGTCGAGCGCTTCCCTTATATTCCTGCCGGTTACGGGCTTACCGCTTCCCGGTCTCGAATCGTCCATCTGTCCCCTGTACACCAGTCTCAGAGAAGCGTCGAAGACATAAAAATCAGGCGTGCACGCGGCATCGTAGGCCCTCGCCACTTCCTGTGTCTCATCGAAGAGGTACGGGAAAGGGTAGCCGAGCCTGAGAGCGACGCTCTTCATGTTGGAGGGGGAGTCATCGGGATACTTATCGACGTCGTTCGAATTAATGGCGATGAAGGTTACTCCTTTCGGCATGTAATCGTTCGCCAGCTCTACGAGCCCCTTCTGTACATGCTTCACGTAAGGACAGTGGTTACAAATAAACATTATGACAGTCGCCTTGTCCGACATCAGCTCATCGAGACTATACTCTTTCTCATCGACCGGACACCAAAGACTGAAATGCGGGGCTTTAGTGCCCAAGGGCAGCATGTTGGAAGGTGTAAGGGCCATATCTATGCTCCTCCGAATTCAATTCTTTTCGTCATTAAAACTTATAACGCTGTATGAGCTGCCGTCAAGCACAGCTTTGCAGACATTTCAGTCATCTTACCCTCCCGGGACTCCGTATGTAAGAGCCGCGAACGGTCCGGATTCCGCAACGGCGACCCGGATACCGACAAACTCAAGACCGAGCGGGAGCATTACAATTAGACACTGTGGAATTTCCAAAAAGCCCGTTTCCGGGGGACGGCATTGTTCCGTGCGTATACAAATATCCTAGGGCGTATTACCGTTTATACAGTCTTAACCCGAATTTCTAAATATAACTTGACAGACCAGTCTGTCTAGTTTATATTTCCAATTCATGCAGAAAAGACGGGATATGACGAGCAGAGAGAAGATAATAAAAACCGCAACCGGCCTCTTCTATAGACAGGGGTATCATCAGACGGGTATCAACCAGATTATCGAGGAATCGGGTGTAGCGAAAGCCACCTTTTACAGCAACTTCAAATCCAAGGAGGAGCTGTGCATTGCATACCTGAGGGAGCTCGACCGCACCGACACAGACGCAGTAAAGAACATGCTCAACGCTATAACCGACCCGCATGAGAGATACATGGCGATTATTAAAGGAGTTAAGGATTATATCGAAGAGACGGAATTCCGCGGATGCGCATTTGGCAATATAGCGGTGGAGATAACCGAGCCCGACCATCCCATCAGGAAAGAGGTCAAGCTGCACGAAGACAGGTTCCGCTCGATCCTGAAGGACGTCGTACGGGATTTAAAAAACTCGAGGGCTGACTATAAACATATAAACGTTGAGCAGGTCACTGATAACTACTATCTGATTTTAGAGGGAGCTATATCGGCCAGCAAGAACTACAACGACACTTGGCCGCTTGAGCGAGCCGTAGAGGCTGTCGAGAGAATAATCGAATAAAATTTTTGCGAAATTGCAGACAGACTAGTCTGTCTCATCAAACCATTCAAGGAGGAGCACTAAAAATGTGCAGTGCATGCAATACGGGTATTAACCAGGCAAGATCGGACCAGTTCGCCGAAAAAATGTTCAGCCTGCTGAACCACGGCGCCCTCACCATAATGATTTCCATCGGGCACCGTACAGGACTTTTCGACGCCATGAGCGACCTGCCGCCTTCTACGAGCGCCGGGATCGCCAAAGCGGCGGGACTCAACGAGCGCTATGTGCGCGAATGGCTGGGAGCTATGGTAACGGGCGGGGTTGTCGAGTACGACCCGCAACAGGGGACATATCATTTGCCCGCTGAGCACGCCGCCTGGCTCACCAGAAAGGCGACGCCGAACAATTTCGCGGTATCGACTCAGTGGTTTTCCATAGCAGGCTCGGTCGAGGACAAAATAGTCGAGTGCTTCCAGAAGGGCGGAGGAGTCCCTTATGAAGAATTCAAACGATTCAACGAAGTCATGTCCGAGGAAAGCAACCAGACGGTCGTTGTCCCGCTGCTCGATCATCTTCTCCCCCTGGTCCCGGGGATCAAGGACTGGCTCGGCGCCGGTATCGAGGTGCTCGACGTCGGGTGCGGAAGCGGTTTCGCACTCGTCGAAATGGCAAAAACCTATCCGAACAGCAGATTCACAGGCTACGACCTCCTTCCGGAGGCTATAGAGCGTGGAAAGACGCGCGCAAAAGAGAACGGCCTGACCAATATCTCATTCGAATCCAGGGACGTATCCAAATTCGATGACATAGAGAGGTTCGATCTTATCACAACCTTCGACGCAGTTCACGACCAGGCGGACCCTGCCCGCGTCTTATCCAACATATATGAAGCATTGAAAGACGACGGCGTATATTTTATGCAGGATATAAAAGGATCGAGCCATGTCGAGAAGAATATGGACAACCCGCTTGCTCCATTCCTTTATACCGTATCGTGCACGCATTGCATGACGGTCTCGCTCGCGCAGGGCGGAAAGGGACTGGGCGCTATGTGGGGAAGGGAGCTCGCATGCGAGATGCTCAGGGAGGCCGGGTTCAGGGAGGTCGACGTAAAGGAGCTCCCCCACGACCCGATTAACTATTACTACATCGTCAGGAAATGAACGAATACGGAGCTGAGAGCTCAGAGTTAAAACGGAGAAGACCCGGGAACAGGATAGGATTATGAGGGGCCGGGCGTAACCGGGGACGAATCGAGAATCGGAATACAATTCGATCCGCTCCACTTGCCCTCGGTCACGGTAATCCCGCCTGTCGGAGACACGCTGAGCACGCCGCAGCTTTCTATCTTTGAATCGATTGTCGGTCTTATCGTTAACGTTTCAGAGTTGGCGTCGGTCACGAAATCCCTCCGCATGCCCGTGGGGACGAACGTGAAATTCAGAGGCTCTCCCGCCTGTCCCAGGTTTGCGGAGGCGACCAGATCGAGATCGGATTGGAACCTCTTCGAATGGGCGGATTGCATGCACCATACGGTGGACCCTACGTTGCTGTCCCCTCTTTCGAGAATAAGCGACACTTCTTCGTCCCCGGCCTGATACTGTGCATAATTGTCACACCGGGGACAGTCAGGGTCTGTTTCGTCGACATCATTGCAGCGGGCCAGGACGACCCTGTATTCTACCCCGTCTCTTACTGACCTCAGCTTGCCCAGCTGGAGCATTGAAGAAATATTATTCGTCACGCCGTCTACGGAGCGGCGGAGGGCGAATTTATCCGTGATATACGACGAACCTATCACGATAACGGTGATCATGACCGAGATCACGATCAAAATTTCAACGATATTATATCCGTCGGAGTTGCGTAAAGACCTCATTGATCGATTTCTCCCTAAAGGAGCTCCTCCCAGAATAGCGTCTGTGTCCTCGTCGGAAGAGGCGGCAGCTCCCAGACTATGAACTGGGACCCGCCTGCTACAGGACCCCCCGTGAAAGCAACCGACATGAGCACCGAGCCCCGGGCCCCGAAGGTAAGCTGCGCCGGAGTAGGCATTCCCTCGGCGACCGTCGCTCCGCCGGCAAGACTCTGCTGTACGGCCGACCCCTTAAGAATATCGCTGTCCTTAACCCCCGGTATTCGGGAAAGGGCCGCCGTTCCTGTAATGAAATCTAGGGCGAAAATTCTTCCCAGACCCGTCCCTCCGCTGCAGGGGTTCGAATTATCGACCTCGGGCGCGTAAGTGGTGAATATAAGGACCCTGTTTATTACCACCGGCACTCCGAACCCTTTCTCTCCGAGCTCGGGGTTGCCCAGGTTGCTCGGGAATTTAACCAGAAATTCTCCCTGGTCCGAGCTGAAATTGTTGGATGCAGTCGAGACGAACTGCCCTTCTACACCCGACTGGGCCGTGAGCTCAATCACCTGCCCGTCCGTGGTCAATGTAGAAGCGGTCTTTATGACATCCCCGCCTACGGCCGTTCCGCCCGCTAGAAACGCCGGTATGTAGTCGTCTATAAAGTTGTAGAGCTTTCCGGACTTCAATATGCTGCTGGGGTCTCTCCTGTCCCCGGTTACGAAAATTACATGGCGCCGCCCCAGGTCGTCGAGGACGATGGTCGGCGCAAAATAGATCGGCTCTACGTTGGTATTGGGGACCGCCGGTTGATCCTGAGCGTCGAAACATTCACCGTCCGTATTCGCGCAGAACGCTATACCCCCCGTCCAGTCTTCCGCGACCAGCACGAGGTTCCCACCCGGGCCGCTCTCCGAAATGCTCCCGTCGACCTCGATCGGCATCGAGATGTCGAACCTCCACATCCTGCCGCACGTGTCCCCGAAGTACGCGAGGTCCATATATCCGTCCGAATTAATGTCCACCGATGCGACCCTGCTCGGAACGTCGCAGACCATGTCCTCTATATTCGCCGGTGCCGAATTCCCCGAAGGTAACGGGTTGTCGGGATGGAATTTGTATATTTCCTTGCCTGTGCTTATGTCGATCACGACAAACGCATTGCCGAAATTGACGCCGTTCGTGGGATCCGTATCGAGAGGGTCGAGACCTCCGCCGACGAACATCACCCATCTGTCGACTGTACTGGTCTCATCACCCGTTGTAATTTTAACCCTGATCCTCCCCATAGAAGGCGTAGACCATGAGTTTCCGAAGTCGTTGTCGAATACCGTCCAGAGGTGTTTCGGGTATTCGAGGGTATCGGCTCCGTTAGTTATATGTTCATGAAGCGAGTCGGACGTGCCGCAACTTTCCCCGCAGGCGGGATTCGTCACATCGAGCGCGACATACGCCCCGCCGCCGTTCTGCGAGCCCGAGATGAGGACTGTGTGCCATTCCCTCCCGCAAAGGTCTATCACTCCGTCAGCCGTGCTCACCGATCCTTCGCATACATCCGGGTTCACATCAATCCCGTTTGGAAACCCGTCTATAAAGACATCCCCGATCACGGGCGAACCGTCAGAGAACGACCTCTGCGCAAAATTATCGAGTACGAATGTCTTAAAGTCGCCGGTCCTGTAATCAGGCGGGGCCGGAGTGCCGAAAACTATTTCCGCCGGCGAATTTGCCGAGCTCGACGGATTGGCGAGAGAGTCAGCCAGGTAAGTGGGCATCGCAATTCCGAACAGCTCGAACCCCGTACCTTCACTGAAGAAGGGGAATATCTCCTCTTCGAGAGTGAACGGATTTATCTTATCGTCCGCCTGGGCGCCCTCGGCGTTGGGGTCCTTGAACTCACCCGCGTGGAACGCGTGGAGGAATCCGTCATTAGCACCTACATAAACCACGGCCGATCTGTCTTTATAATTGACCGCGAACTGCTGGTAACCGGCATCGAAAAACAGCGGCGAGGGCGAGCCAACGACGACAGGGTTTGAATGGAAAATGTCCCCGAGCCTGATCGAGCATGTATCCAGGCTCCCGAAGTCCGCGTCCCCGTCCTGATCCTCAGGGTCAGGGCAGTTATACCCCATGGACGTGAAAGGCTCCGAGCCGTCGTCCTGAGCGGGGGCAGGGTCCAGGGAGGGCGAACCCATGGGATCGCCCACTGTCGGTATGCCCGTGTTTCCGACCAGGAAGTCGATTACCTTGTCCCTCATACATTCCTTGACGCACGTTCTGCATTCGGTCGTCGTCACGTTTGTACAGTCGACTATTCCTGTAGACCCGTCACAATCCGTAGGATTACCTGCGGGCGGTATGCAATAATCCGGTATAGGGTCGGTTACATCGCCGTCCGCGATACCGAACTGTCCCGGATTGATCGGCTCGTCTTCGTTATCGAGAGGCACGAGAGGTCCTTTGTACTTGATGACGTTCCCTGTAGTCTCAAAGTCAGGTCCGCTGTAAGGCGGGTCTTCCACATTATCACCATCGATAAGATCGGGAGCCTTGACCGTGTAGAGATTCCTCGCGGAAGAGATGATGTCCCTCTCTGCGAGCTCTTTCCCGGCCTCCCAGAAGAACTGCTTTGCGTTGTCATTCAGCGTCCCCTCTTCGTCGAATATCGCGAGTCCCTCGACCACGTCCGGGTCGGTAAGGTCAGAGCCTGCGGGGGGTCTTCTTATGACTTCTTTACTCCCTGTACTCTCGGGAACGTCTACAAATCCGTAGAGCGCGAGCCTGCCCTGCCAGTATCTTTCGGTCGTTATAGGTGTCAATATCGAGAGGAATATTCTGTCTCTGAGCGCAATGGCCGTTGAAGACTGAGGAGCCGTAGGAGATACTCCGGAAGTGCTGAAAATCTTTATCTGGCCTGCTATGTCGTGAAGGGCATCCGCTAGCTCTTCCGGGCTGTTAACGAAAAAGGCAAAATCTTTAAGCTGTTTATCAGTATCGTTAAACGGTGCCCCGGTATTGAAAAAAGTATTGTCAAAAATATTCACGCTCTGAAACTGGCATTGCCCGTTCTCACTCCTGTTCGACGCAGTGTTTTTACATCCCTGGAGTTGAGACGTCGCGGGAGCGGTATCTATATCTTTAACCCTCCCCAGATTCTTGAACACATCGAATTCAGTACCCTGTGGGAATATGAGCGGGTCATCGAGGTCGACAGACCCCGGCACTTCAACTCCGTTGGGAGCCGTGTGCTGTATTATCCCTTCGGTATGAGTCCCTCCGGCAAGCGCCATAGCATTGAGTGTCCTCCGTGCCTCCGGGCTCTCTATACCGAGTCCGATTACAAAGACAAGGACTTCCTTTTTATACGAATTTCCCTGGTTCGGGACAGGATTCCTAGAGTAGTACGTCCGCAGGTTGCTGACCGCCTGTATAGAGCTTCTTCTGTTTGCGTTGGTCGTCAATCCGCCCGTCGTCTGGTTGTTGCCCGAAGGACCGTTAGTCTCTCCTGCACACGTATCCTCACCGTCAGTAATGATTATCACAAACTCGGGCCTGCACTCGATGGATGGGTCCGACTGGAGCTCCACCTTGAATGCGCCGAGTGCGTCGTCGTTTATCACGTTCCCGCCAGAGTTGCCGCTGTTCGGGTTGTCATCGAACCCGAGGACCCACGCGAGCGGCGTACCCCCATCTCCCCGCTCCCTCCTGTAGAATGACCATATATTCCTGAGGTTCGCCTCGCTCGCCCCTGCGAAACCACCCTGAGCCAGCCTGTATGTATCGGGGTCGGTGCATCCGTCCCAATGGCCTTTCCCTGAATAGGAAAGCGGACGTATTCTAATGCCCAGCTCGTCCCCGTCAGCATCAGTCAGCTCGCTTGCAAGTTTTGTGTCGGTGGCGCCCGTAATCGGCAGGTACCTGTTCGAGCTCGGGTTCCCGTCGTCCCTCACTATCTGTCTCACGTTCCTGAACGGTGTGAACATATAGTCCTGACACGTGATGGAGTTGCTCGTCCCGTCGAACAGTTCATTGGGGTCGTCGCACATCTGTCCTGCTAAAGAATCGTCTGCATCGAGAAAGTCGAAGAGCACGCTGTGGAGTATATCCATCCTGCTGCTCCCGTATTGGGGCTTCCCGTCGCAGTCCGGATTTCCCGGGATTTTGCAGTTTTCGGACTTGTTTTTGGTTATGGCCTGTGAGGTTTGAACACAGGTTTTTACATTATTGTATCCCGTTGTATTATCACAGCCGGGGCTGGTCCCCCCTATGCAGTACTGAGAAGCGCATTGAGTAAAACCGGCCAGCGAGTCCATGGCCGCGGCAGCCTGAGAATACTCATTATCCTGAACGCCGTTGTTGTCGCAATTCGCTATTGTTTCCGTGAGAACGTTGTCGTTGTTCCCGCAAACGTCGTCAAAGATCGTATTCATCTGATCCTGGGTCAAAGCGGGAGCACCGCCGCCCGGCGGGGCCGTGATGCAAGCTATGTGTGAGAGTAGATCTTGTTCAGTTCCTACTATTCCGAACCCGTTGTGGTTCTTCGAGCCGCACACAGAGAGGTTCGAGATATTCTCCATGCAGTGAGCGGCTGACCTTGTGCACTGGGAATACGCAGGGGTATTGGCCGCGAAAGAATCGCAGTTGAATAGCTCTTCGCAATCCTCTATGACGCCGCTATCGTCCTCCTCGTCCCAGTTCCCTACCTGCCCTCCGCCCCAGCTCCTCAACATGGAGCCCGAGTAGTCCGTTATAAGCAGCACGTTCGGCTCACCGCCGACTATCTGGGAAATTATGATGTTGAGGTCTTCTATTTCGTTCTTTTTGATAGGCTCCCCCTGTGCCCCCTTTACGAAAAGGAGGAGGAGCATCAGGCAAAATATTTTCACCCTGTTGATCCCGAATTTCTTTTTAATATTCACTCTCGCATCCCGCATACTATTAATTTCACTCCACAATTTCATCTTCACTGCGAATACATCTGGTTCGCATTTCCGGGTATGAATGTCTCAAAACCAGCGGCTACCTCGGTGCCTGTATTTATCGTATCCTTAACGTCGTCTATATCCTTGTCCCCTTCGTCCTTACCTGTTACCCGAAATGTGACAGGAACGAGACCCGCCCCTCCCGAGGCGCTCGTTGACATGCTCGTATTCTTAAGCGGCCTCTGTATCGTTTTGGTTATAGGCGGTATTTCGACGATCTGGCCTGAACCTTCAGTAGCGCTGTCGAGGAGCCTTGGGCCCGACCTGCACCTGGCTCCGTTCCCCAACTCCTCGTCCAGTATCAGCAGCTCGCTCGCGCCGCCCTGCCCCAGAAGCACCGTGTCTTTATTCTGGAGGAGGAAGTACAGGACCTCTATCCCGATGATTTCGAACCTGTTCCTCCCCTCCCGTACGCAGTCCTCGGCCGCGAGGAAAGCCTCCTGGCCCTGCTTGTAATTGGACATGGCGCGGAAATCGTTATTCGAATTGAAGGACACAGTTGTCGCAAGCACGGACATCACAAGGAGCATTATCAATGCCATTATGATCGCGACGCCCTCTTCATTCCTACATATGTCTAAAGGGGCATTTTCCGCGATTGCACTATCTTTCTTTTCATCAAGTGATTTAAGCTTCATCATAAGATCAGCCGAACTCCTCTCTTGAATGATTCCTCATATAAACGGTCGTGGATAATATGCGGTACGTGTAACCTTCCTCAGGCTCGTTTGTCGTAGCCGACGGCGAAGCGACGGTCCTCTGCAATACGTCCGCTATGGCGGGGATTGTCTGTGTGTATTCTCCGCCCTGCATCTTTTGCGGCTTTATCTTGGATTTGACGACTATATATATTTCGACAGACCTTATGTCCTGCTCCCTCCCGTTCAAAGCCGTAGCCGTGAAGTCCGGGTACTTACCGTTGTTCGCGGCAAGGGGAACTCCGACTTTGGTAATCCCGCCGTTTGAGTCCTGTAGATTGAACACGAGCTGGAAATCGACGATGCCGGGCGCGTTCACCCCTCCGGCGATCGGGAGTACCTGGCCGCCGTTCCGCTGAAGAAGAAGCTCGTTATCTGCGAGGTCCACCATCAATGTCTTGGACGTGACTATGGTCATTTCGGACGTCTGCGAAGAAAAAGTAGGAAGGAACCCGTAGTCCACACCGTTCACAGCAGTACCGTTTATAAAATCCGAAAACCCGCCGAATGTTGACACAGGAAGATTATGGACTTTTATATCCTCGAGCGAATCTATAGTCGCAGTCTTGGTGCTTCCGTCGACGCTCGCACGCAGAATAACCGAGCATTCGGTGCATTTTTCCGGTTCCAGGTTGCAGTTAACCGTACTATCGGGGTTGCAGAGAGCCGTGCGTGACCTGAGACCCAGAAGTATTTCCGGATTTGCGGCGATCTCCCCTATCAAATTATTCGTATCCTCGTCGAACCACTGGGAAGGTAATCTTAGCTGGAGCGGATCGTTTTGAACGACCTCGATCAGGCCGGGTACCGACGGCAGATCGGTTCCGTCCTGTCCCCGTGTGATATCCCATGTGTATAAAGTAATGCAATCTGGAGGGGAGTTGGCGGAACCATCTTTATCTGTATCGACAGTACAGGGATTATTCCCTTCGCTTCCACCGTTAACAAATTGAACAGCAAAAGTCTTACCCTGGCGTGATCCTGCGTTCCTTATCTCCGTCGCCAGGTAATCCAGAGTCGCTCTTCCGGTCTGGTCCATGTCGACCGCTTCCTTCGTCATCTTGAACTGCCTCTGCTGCTGCTGGAGAGCGATCGTCATGCCCGTGATGATGATTGCAAGAATCGATACAGAGATCATTAGCTCGATCATCGTGAAACCCTTACTACCCGTTAACCGTGGCGTTCTTTCCATGTATATAATCCTCAAGGCACATGCGGAACAATTATTTCAGTCCAGGCGGGAATAAACTGACTCCAGTCTTCCTCGTGTGCGCTGAAAACCATGTTCTGCACGGCGAGTGCGTCTCTTTTGTTTAAGCCGCTTAATCCGGTTTCCGCAAACTGGCCCTTTGTCTTGATGCCGTAAGTCACGCTCAAAATAGTCTCAGGAGGGTCGGCCGACGCATCCGTATCCGAAGCCACCCGCTTGACCACGATCAGTGAATCACCTGCTCCCCCCGAACACTGCGCAGCGTTGCTCTTGAATGAGACCTTTTTAGGATCAAAGTCGTGCACGTCGATAACAGCACACGTCGTCTCGAGGGCCTGGTCCGGATCCGGGGTTACTTCGGCCAGCGGATTGCAGGGACATGTGTCGCATATCCTGTTTGAGTTGCTCGTCTTGCAGTACTGGAGGTGCGGCTCCGAATCGCTGCCAGGATTGAGCCTCCCGGCCTGCGCCTCGACGAATGCAATCGAATTTAGAATGTGCGCCCTCTTCACCTCTTCCATATCCCTGTCGGCTATGAACTGTATAATATTCGCTGCGTACGTTCCCTCCTCAGCCAGCTGTTTCTGCCTTAGAGAGAGGAACTGCATCTGAGCCATCGCAAGGAACCCCAGGGCCATGATGGTCACCGCGATCATTAACTCGGTAAACGTAAACCCCTTCTCGTTCGAAAGTGTAGTCATATCGACCCCGACTTTGTAAGACACATCTCATGAGATTTGCAAGTATTATGCCAGTGCAAAATTATGGGTAACTATCTGAGATTACTAAATATATCATTATATAAATTGAAGGAAACTATGGGTGGAAATGCAAAAATTGCCCTAATTGCGCAAAAAATGCATATAAAAGACAAATTATAGGTTCAGATTCCCTATAAATCGAAAAGTAAGGGTGGGAAATCCGGGTAACCCGAATTATCAGAATTTTTCTTCGTACCTGGGGAAGAGGCTGCTCCCCTTGACCACGGTCTGACCGGGTTTGATGAGATCCGCGCGCCCGGCGTCGGCGAGCCTGAGAGAGGAGAAGGGCTCCCCTGAGCCGAGCCTCCTCCATATCTCCTCCGAAGACGCAGGCATAAAAGGGTGAATCAGTATGGAGACAACTCCGATCGAGCGTGATATCGTAAAGAGCACGGTATCGAGCCTATCTTCTTTCTTCTCTTTAGCGAGCGACCACGGGGCCTCTTCGTCGACGTATTTATTGACGAGCGCTATGAAATCCCAAATCGCGCCGAGCGCCTTATGAAACGCTATTTCGTTCATCGCGTCCTCGACCTGTCCTAAAAGAGATGACGTCGCACGCTCTATAGAATTCTCGCTCCCGCCGAGTGGGCCGGGCGCAGGTATCTTCCCTCCCCTGTATCTCTCGAGCATTCCGAGAGTACGGCTGACCAGGTTTCCGAGCCCGTTCGCTAGGTCGCCGTTCACCCTGGTTATGATCGCGTTTTTGGAAAAGTCCCCGTCCTGCCCGAAGGGTATTTCCCTGAGAAGAAAATATCTGAAGACGTCCGCACCGAACTCTTCCGCCATCTGATAGGGATCGACGACGTTGCCGAGGGACTTTGACATCTTCTCCCCCTCGACCGTCCACCAGCCGTGGGCGAATACGGTTTTGGGCAGGGGTATGTTCGCCGACATGAGGAACGCCGGCCAGAAAACAGCGTGGAAGCGGAGAATGTCCTTACCGACAAGGTGTATGTTGGCCGGCCATATGCCTGCGAACCTTTCGGGGTCGTCGGGGAAACCGGCTGCAGTGATATAGTTTGTCAGTGCGTCGAACCATACGTATATGACGTGCCTCGGGTTACCGGGCACGGGGATTCCCCAGTTGAACGTAGTGCGGCTTATACTGAGGTCTTTAAGCCCTCCCTCCACGAAACGAACGACCTCGTTCAGTCTGTATCCCGGCTGAACGAATTCCGGGAATTTTCTGTAGTGCTCGAGAAGCCTTTCCTGATACCGGGAAAGCCTGAAAAAATAACTCTCTTCCTTGACCCTCTCGATTATGGGCCTCTTCTCTTCGGGGAGCTCCATTATCTCTTCATACTGTGTATCGGTTATGTACGCCTCGTTCCTCACGTCGTACCAGCCTTCATACTCATCGAGGTAAATATCGCCCGCGTCCTTGATCCTCCTGAAAATTTCCACTACGGCCCTCTCGTGGCGTTTCTCGGTCGTTCTGATGAAGTCGTCGTTCGTTATATTGAGGGCCTGTGAAAGGTTCTGGAACCGCTTGACGACGCGGTCCGCGAGCTCTATCGGTTTTTCACCGTGGGCCTCGGCAGTCCTCTCGATCTTCTGTCCGTGCTCGTCCGTGCCCGTAAGGAAAAAGACCCTGTCTCCCTTGAGTCTCCTGAACCTCGCAATCGCGTCGGCGGCTATCGTAGTATAGGCGTGCCCTATGTGAGGCACGTCGTTTACGTAATAAATCGGTGTTGTGACGTAAAAAGCTTTAGACATTCTATTCAGGTCTCCGTTCCGAACCCGCGTAACCGGGGAGGAATTTTTTCCGGCATTAAATTTTACACCGATTGCGGATCAGTCGTTGCCCGCATCGACAGCTAATTTCAAGAAAAGGTTGTCCAGAACGAGCTTCGCATTCGCATTCGCCCGGACTATATCATACCAAGCCGTCTCGACGCTCCTCTCCATTTCGAGTAAATGTTCCACATCCCATTTCCCGGACATGCTTTTTATAGATTCCCCGAAGTCCGTATTAGTCAGACAGTCGGAGCCTATCCTGGCAAGGGCGAGGTCGCGGAGCCAGAGTAATATAAACGTGAAACCGAGCTCTAGCCCGTCCGCTTCCTCCTGAGACGACCCCGAAGAAATATGCTCGGAGAGGCTCGATATATCGGAGGCTGAATTCTTCCTTATGTTTCCGAGCCTGGTTATCAATTCTTTTCTCCACTCCATCAGGTCACTGTCAAACCCCAACGCCTTTCCTATGCTCCCGCCCGAGAGCTTCGAGGTGAGGAGCGCCTGTTCCGAAGACATATTGCTCCGCTCTTTCAGAACCCCGGCGACGAGATCTTCGGGCAAAGCATTGAATTCAATCGTCTGGCACCTCGACCTGAGCGTGGGGAGAAGGGAACCGGGACGCGAAGATACGAGAATAATCACCGAGCCGGGCGGCGGTTCCTCGAGGGTCTTCAGAAACGCGTTCTGAGCGCTCTGATTCATCCTTTCCGCTTCATCGACGATCACGACTTTATACCTGCCTTCGAACGGTCTCAGGTAAAGCCTCTCCTCGATCTCGTCGCGGACCTGCTCGACTTTGATGTTTTTAACGCCGGCGAACTCGATGAGAATTACGTCCGGGTGAATCCCTTTCTCTATTTTCCTGCACGAGGCACATTCGCACCTTTCATCCGATACACGCGCGTCCCCGACACAGTTAAGGAGCTTGGCAAACTCGATCGCCGCCAGCTTCTTCCCCACGCCGTCAGGGCCCGTGAAGAGATACGAATGCGACACCAGATTTTCGCGCGCTGCGCGGCGGAGAATATTTTTTTGAAAATCGTGACCTGTTATTCCTTCGAACATTGCCCTCTAGCTGTCCCTGCGGGTAATCCGGGTCACATGCGATCCGGCATATCCGCTACGACGAAAGACGCTCCATCACGAGAGTCCTTATCTCCTCGTGCACTGCCGGTATATCTCTCGCCGCGTTTATACTCTTGATCCTTTCCGGCTCCCTCCTCGCGATGAGCATATATCCCTGCCTTATCATCTCGTGGAACTCGATCGGCTCCTCGTCCATCTTTGTGATAGACCCCCTCTCCTTGAGCCTCGTCAACCCCTCCCTTACCGGCAGGTTGAGGAGGAACGTGATCTCCGGTGTGACGTCAAGCGCCGAGGCTTTCGCGGCCTTGTTGACGAGCCTCATGTCGAGCTTCCTCCCGTAGCCCTGATACACGATTGTGGAATCGTAAAACCTGTCGCAGATCACGATCTCGCCGTTTTTCAGCCTGGGTTCTATAAAGTCTTTTACGTGCTGAGCCCTGTCGGCGCAAAAAAGAAAAAGCTCGGCCATGGGAGAGAGCACGAGGTCCCTCTCTTCCAGTATGATCGTCCGTATGAGGTTTCCCAGCTGCCCCCAGCCGGGCTCCCTCGTCACCGTGACATTGTACCCCTTGCCGGACAGATACTCGCTGAGGAGATTAGCTTGTGTGGATTTGCCGCTGCCTTCTATACCTTCGAATGTAATAAGCATATATTTGGATCTATCCTCGCGGATGAGAGAATCGGGTTACGGGGACACCGGAATGCCCGTCAACTGGTTTTAAGTTTCAATTCACCGCAGAATCCTACCATAATATCAATAACTGATACAGACCGGCTTCAATCCCCCTTTTCGAGAGCGCGGTTGAGCATTTTAAGCTCGGAGGCGGTGAGGTCTCTCCACTTGCCTCTCTCCAGATTTCCTATCTTAACTGGGCCTACGGACATCCTGGTCAGCTGCATGACGGGATGGCCGAATTTAGCGAAAAACCTCTTTACGAGGTGGTTCCTCCCTTCGTGAAAAGAGAGCTCGACCGTGGTCGATTCCCTGTCGTGCTTAACTATCTTTATCCAGTCGGGCTTCGCAGGACCGTCCTCAAGCTCCGTCCCGGCCTTCATCCTCGTATATGCGTCGCTGTTTACGATGCCCTTTACCCTCGCCCTGTAGACCTTGGGAAGCTCATATCTCGGATGGAGTATCCTGTTGGCAAGCTCCCCGTCGTTAGTCAGTATGATCAGCCCCTCGGCGTCGTAATCGAGCCTCCCGACGGGGAATACCCTCTCCGGTATGCCCTTTATGAGCTCCTCTATCGTTTGTTTCTTGTCCTGCCCCTCCCCGAGCGCCGTTATGAAGAGCTTGGGCTTGTAGAGCATAACGTACCTTTTTAATTCAGGCTCGAGCACGTTCCCCATCACCTCGACTCTGTCTTTGTCCGTATCGACGGTGCGCCCGAGCTCTTTCACGACCGCACCGTTTACCTTCACGCCGCCTGACTCTATGAGCTCGTCCGCCTTTCTCCTCGAAGCGACCCCGCACATGGAGAGATATTTATTCAGTCTGACAATCAATCCCTCTTTCTCCCTGACAATAGTAACGGGGTTTTACCAAATGGAACGACTGGAACCGCCGATATTCCGATAACAAGCACGATTTGTCGGAAGCCCGTTCGTCGACATCCCCTGCCGCATTCAATCCCGAAATGTTATATTGATCGCTCAATTCGCGTAAAGTGCCTCTCTCTTTGCCCAGAGCGTCTTGTTGCTTCCCCTCAGCACGAACTTGACGAACCCCTGGCTCTTATCCATCATCGCAGCCTTTTCGTTCCCGTTGAGCTTAACGCAGCGCGCATCGTCCGATATGATCCCTTCCGCGAGCCCTGTCTGCCCCTTCTCCGTAAATTCATAGTACTTCTGGATATCCACTTTATTGTAGCAGGCCGGATAACCCGCCTCGGTAAAGCACTCCCTGTTCTGAAAATCACAGACTGTCTTTTCGGCAAGGGCGTATTCCGTCTGAGCCAAGGTGAAGCCCGCGATGATAAGTAACGCGAGGAAGCCGGTAAATTTTTTCGTAACTAGATTTTGCAGCTTTAACTTGTCATCAATAATCACGGTGCTTATCTCCATTTGCGGCCGGTTGAGTGGTCACCACACCCGGAATTGTCAATTCATACCCGTACTCTGCTGTGCATACCCTGCCGGCGGCTCCATTTCAGATGCATCGACGTTTGCATTCTCGGACGATTTGAACGTCGCCTCCGCTTCCACTTTCCCTTCGTCGTACTCTATCGTCTCAATGGGAAAGCCGTTAAGCTGTCTCAACTGGTTAAAAACGTTCTTCTCGAACTGCGCCTGCTCTCCAACGAAGCTCCCGCCTTTGGAAAACGATTTGGCCATCTGATCCATGAAATCCGCCATGCGGAGCATAACGGTCATCATTTCCTCTCCGCCCTGGATGCTGTTCCAATTGGCGACGCAGTGCTGTCTCACCTTTTCATTGCCTTTGAAAACGTCGTATTTCGTACACGAGACTCCATTCACCTTCCCCTCCCCCGCTTTTTTCAGCACGGGCTCGACATATTGACCGCCGCCTGCTCCCGGCATCTTCTGCTTCATCATCTCCTTCATTTTTTCCTGCTGGTCGGGGGGCATGTCCTTCATGGCAGCCTCCATCTGGCTCATCGCCTGCTCGAGCTGCGTAGCGAGCGAGTTCATCGCCGCTTCGTCCATGATCATGTAGGTCTTATCATCGTGGTTGATCATTATCATTTCGTTCTTGTCGCCCCGGAACACCATCGAGCCCTCGAGCTCGGTCCCGTTCTCGTAAAAATCCATGCGCAGGTTGTTGTCCTTCACCTTGCCTTTTATCTGGCCGACAGATTGGGGATCCATCTCCTTCTGCTCCATCACGAAAAGAACGTCGGCGCGGGAATTATACGCAACCAGGAATGCAAATACGGAAGCCGCCATTATTTTTAACATTTCTGCCCTCCTTTCAGTTTAAAATTAATTCTAACATATAAGACCCGACATTCATCTTCCGATCGGGGTCCGGTATTTAGCGGCAGATACCCTTCAAATTCTTGACAATTCCCCATCACATCTTAATCTAATTCAGTGCTCAGCGGTTATGTCCCCATACTGATAATAATGATCCTCGCTATCGCGCTCGCGGCGGCGATGCTGGGGCTGTCGGCCGTGCTCGGACCCAGGCGGGAATCCAAAAGGAAACTGTCCCCCTACGAATCCGGCATACCCCCTACGGGAGACACACGGGGCAAGTTTTCCATAAAGTACTATCTCGTAGGCGCGCTGTTCATACTCTTCGACGTGGAAGCGGTTTTCCTGTTTGCCTGGGCCGTGGTCTTTAAAGAGCTCGGCTTACTGGCGTTCATAGAAATCATAGTGTTTCTGATAATCATCCTGGGCGGTTATTTTTATATAGTGAAGAAAGGAGCGCTCGAATGGGAGTAAATTCGAATTCCCTTCTGGGCGGCGACGGCTTCATCACGACGACGATCGAGGCGTTCGCCAACTGGGGGAGAAAAAACAGCCTCTGGCCGATGCCTTTCGGAACGGCGTGCTGCGCTATCGAGATGATGGGCGTATTCGCTTCGAGGTTCGACCTTTCGAGGTTCGGCGCCGAGGTAGCGCGCTTCTCGCCGAGACAGGCGGATCTCATGATCGTATCGGGCACCATCACCTACAAAATGGCCTCCGTCTGCAGGAGGATATACGACCAGATGCCCGAGCCTAAATGGGTGATCGCTATGGGCTCATGCACCTGCGGGGGCGGCCCCTTCGACAGCTACGCCGTAGTCCAGGGAATAGACGAGTTCCTCCCGGTGGATGTGTACATAGGGGGATGCCCGCCGAGGCCCGAGGCCGTTATAGACGCAGTCATGAAGATACAGAAAAAGATAGACCTCGAAGGTGCTCCGATACTATGAGCCTCGATATCGAATCCCTTATAGAAGCTTTAAACAATGAAAACCCGGCGCCCGTCAAAGAAAGGATCACCTTCCGGGGGGAAACGACCCTCGTCATAGACAAAGACAGGATTTCCGACGTTTGCAGGCGGCTTAAGGAATTATTCGGATTTACATTCTTGGCGGACCTCACGGCCGTCGATTATTTAGAAGTCAAGTCGCCCCGATACGAGGTCGTCTATCATGTCCACAGGTTCGGCCCGGAAATCGATGAGAATATAAGAATTAGGCTCAAGGCCGAGCTCGACGGAGACGATCCCAAAATAGATTCCGTAACCGATATATGGAGCGGGGCCGACTGGCTCGAAAGGGAGGTCTACGACATGTTCGGCATTGTATTCACGGGCCACCCCGATTTGAGACGGATCCTCATGCCTGAGGACTACGAGCCCTACCCGCTGAGGAAGGACTTCGACGTGAGGGACCGCGAGGCTTCCAGGCGCTCGTTCGAACGGGCGCTCAGGGAAGGGACCGAGTAATGGAAAGAGTGGAATTCATCAGTACCGATACCGACTATAACCCCGACACCGGCATCAGGACCGAAACCATGATGCTCAATATGGGGCCCCAGCACCCGTCAACACATGGGGTGCTGCGCGTGGTGCTTTACCTCGACGGCGAGACGGTGGTGAAGGCGGTCCCGTACATCGGCTATCTGCACAGGGGCATCGAGAAGCTCTGCGAGCACATTACTTATCAGCAATGCCTGCCGTACACGGACAGGATGGATTACCTCGCCTCCATCTGCAACAACATAGGCTTTATACTCGCGGTCGAAAAATTGCTCGGGATCCAGGACGCGATCCCGGAGAGAGCTAAGACGGCGGAAGTAATACTCTTCGAGCTCGGCAGGATCGAGTCGCACCTGGTCGGAATAGGTACGAACGCGCTCGACCTGGGGGCGATGAGCGCATTTCTTTACTGCTTCAAGGAGAGGGAAAGGATATACGACATACTGGAGACCGTATGCGGCGCGAGGCTCACTACGTCGTATCCCAGAGTAGGCGGGCTCCCGCTCGACCTCCCGGAGGATTTCGAGGAAAAGGTCAGGAACTTTTTGAAGGTCTTTCCGGGCACGCTCGATGAAGTGGACAAGCTCCTCACAAGGAACCGCATATGGATCGAGAGGACGAAAGGTGTCGCCACGATAAGCGCCGGGGACGCGATAGATCTGGGTCTCACGGGCCCTGCCCTCCGGGGAAGCGGGGTTCCCTATGACGTGAGAAAGGCCATGCCTTATCTCGGTTACGAGAACTACGATTTCGAGATACCCGTAGCGAACGAAGGGGACGCGTATTCGAGGTTTCTCTGCAGGATGGAGGAGATGCGCCAGAGCCTGAGGATAATCGAGCAGGGCATAAACAACCTGCCGGACGGCCCTTACGCGGCTGACCTGCCAGACGTAGTGTTGCCCGAAAAGCAGCTCACGTACACGAGAATGGAATCCCTCATAAGGCACTTCGTTCTGGTCTATGAGGGCTTCAAGCCCCCCGTGGGAGAGGTCCAGCATGCTGTGGAAAACCCGAAGGGCGAGCTCTCTTATTACCTCGTGAGCGACGGAACGGGGAAGCCCTACAGGATGCGCGTGAGAGGGCCTTCTTTCGTAAACATGCAGGCGCTTCCGCAAATGGTCCAGGGGAGACTTCTCGCGGACGTCATCGCCGCCATCGGAAGCCTCGATATAGTGCTCGGAGAGATAGACCGGTAGGCCTTATCACCTCGATCCAAATCTTTCCCCGATTTCACCGGAAATTAATAACGAAATAAAACGCCCCATGACATTGTCTCACGGGTTTGTGTGCAGCTTCCTGGAATTTTAGGAGTGCAGTATCAGAGAGACGACCAGCATTTGGTTGCTAGGGGATTGAAGTCGCCGTTATGCACGTGGACGCATAGGCTCTGTCCCAGGTCGGTCTGCGCGAGGAGTATCACCTTCTCCGCAACCGACTGGGCGTTTTCCTTGCTCACTCCGTCGGCATATACCCACAGATCGAGCTGCGACTGCCATGAAGCCTGTATGACGTCGGGGAGCGACTTCACTTCCTGGGCGAAATTCTGCTGCGCCATGGTAGGGCTGAACCCCTGGTCCTGGGAATATGCGGGCATAGTTACCGAAAGCATTAATGCCGCGGCCAAAGTTAAATTAAGAAGCATCCTCCTCATTGCCAAACCCTCCACCCAGGTCTCTTACTGGCCGGCGGTTGACGTCGGAGGTTTTATTACCTCGACGCCGCTCGGCGCCGTGAAATTGAACAAGGAATCCGAAACCCCTTTATCGATCTCAATATTCTTCAATAAAACCTTGGTCAGATTCCCGAAAGGATCGTAGAGATAGAGCGTATTCACCATCATGGTGCTCTTATTTATGGCCAGGGTTACCTTGTTGTAATCTTCCCCTTCCTCCTTCGGCCTGAGGTCTATAAGGTAGCTCCCGTCCGACTCGAATTCACCCGATTCGGAGAAGCTTGTTCTGTAGAGCTCCTTTATTTTCCCGAGCCCTGAAAGGAGGGTCGAGGTGGTTTCTGTTTCCGAGACCTGAGTTAACGGGGATTCTATCACCTGCTTTTCCTCTTCGTTATAGAACCAGAGAGTACGCCCGTCGGACACTATCTGGTCCTTGTAAGGCTCATAGTAATTCCACCTCATCTTGCCCGGCTTCTTGAACCAGACTTCGCCGTCCGATTTCTGCACGGTGTTGAGTGCCTTCACCGTTGCCTCCTGAGTGAAATCCGCATGAAAATCCTCTATCTCCTCGTACTTCTTCTGTATCCTGTCGACCACGACATCGATACTTTCCGTCTGACCGGAATACCCGGCGCTCGACGTAAATAATAACCCCAAAATGACTAAAATGATCTTTTTCAACTCGTATGCCTCTCGCTTATCTGACTTAAATCAATATATACTTCCCTGGGCTTCCCCGCTACTTCCTGTGGTCCTACAACGCCCTCTTTCTCCATTATTTCCACAATCCTGGCAGCTCTATTATAACCTATTTTGAGCTTCCTCTGGAGCATGGATATTGAGGCCTGACGGGTCTCGGCTATCGTCCTGAGCGCTTCATAGTATAGCTCGTCCTTTTCGCCCTCGAGGTCTTCGCCTCCCTCGGATTCCTCTATATACGTAATCTGCTCGTTATAAACAGGCGATCCCTGGGATTTTACATACTCCGTGATCCCCTCTCTTTCCTCATCCGAGATTAGCGCCCCCTGCACCCTGAGCAGCTTCGACGTCCCGGGCTCGAGGAAGAGCATGTCCCCTTTCCCGAGGAGCCTCTCAGCCCCGCCCGTGTCGAGGATTATGCGGGAGTCTATCTTTGACGATACGAGGAACGATATCCTGGCCGGGAAATTCGCCTTGATCAGACCCGCTACTATATCGGCTGACGGGCGCTGCGTCGCGACGATCAGGTGGATACCCGCAGCGCGCGCCTTCTGAGAGAGCCTCGTGATCGATTCTTTTATTTCGCTCGGCGCGATCATCATCAAGTCCGCAAGCTCATCGAGCACTATGACTATGTAGGGGAGGAGCCTGTCCCACTTGTCTTCGGACTTGAGCCTTTCGACGTTCCTGTTGTGCGTCTCTATATCCCTTACGCCCTCCTCGGACAGGATCCTGTACCTCTTCTCCATCTCCTCCACCGCCCACCTGAGCGCGGCTGCGGCCTTTTTCGGCTCCGTGACCACAGGGTGGAGCAGGTGCGGGATGTCTTCATAGACCGAGAGCT
The DNA here is from genome assembly GCA_040754335.1 of Thermodesulfobacteriota bacterium. Classification (NCBI taxonomy): domain Bacteria; kingdom Pseudomonadati; phylum Thermodesulfobacteriota; species Thermodesulfobacteriota bacterium. Next base: position 467,597 of record JBFMCV010000003.1, read on the forward strand.
CGAGCATCTTTGGGTCGATCATTATAAATTTAAGCTCGTAGGGGCTCGCCTTATACAGCATGCTTGTAATGACGGCGTTAAGGAGCACGCTCTTGCCCGAGCCTGTCGTGCCCGCTATCATCAGGTGGGGTGCCTTCCTCAAGTCCATGTAAAACGGCAGTCCCGATATGTCCTTTCCGAGGGCGAGCGTCAGCATCGACTTCCTCTTCGAAAATTCCACGTCCTCGAGGAGCTCCCTCAGCACTACGGTCTCCCTCTTTGCATTCGGAACCTCTATCCCGATAACGTCTTTCCCCGGAATAGGGGCTATTATCCTTATGCTTAGCGCGCTCAGGCCCATTGCCAGGTCGCTTTCGAGGGAGGCGATCCTGTTGATCTTTATGCCGGGGGCTGGCTTGTATTCAAACATCGTAATCACGGGGCCGGGCCTGATTTCAGTAACCTTCCCCGAAACCCCGAAGTCTCGCAACTTTTCCTCGATGAGCCTCGCCTTCTCGTAAACGGCGTCCCTGTCTATCTCCACTCCGGATTCCATCTTCGGGTCGAGCAGGTCGAGCGGCGGTATCTTATAGTCCTTATGAATTACCTCTTTCTTGGGGAAGAAGTCCTCGAGCCCCTTCAACTTCGGCTGCTCGACGACTATCTCGGGCTTGTCGTCCTCGTCAGGTTCATCGTATTCCTCTTCCTCTTCTTCGGGGAGATCGTCCTCGAAAAGCGCTATGTCTTCTTCTGCCTTTTTCCTGCCGTTGAGCTTGATAATACCGTTTCCTTTTTGTCTCGCGGGCCTGGCGTCTGCGCGCACCTTAGGTTTGGTCAGCAATCTTGTCATATATACTAAAAATTCCCCGCCCGTCATCACGACATACTTCGATACCGCGTACGATTTCTCGGCCACCCACATTGAAACGCTCCCGAGCGCTCCCAGCAAGTCCGAAAGTGTAATTCCCGATATTATTATTAAACTGACGAGAAGGACTATGGTTACAATGAGATAGGAGCCGATAGTGCCGGCTATGCTGTCCCTCATAATGGAAGCAGCCGTGTCTCCCACCCACCCCCCGCCGGGCGTGAATCCGAGGAGTTCTGTATCAGGGTAGAGGAGCCCGAGGAAAACCATCACCGATATGAGCAGAAGGAATGCGGAAGCTGTTTTTCTGTAGAGGCTGCCCCCGGCCTTGTTTATGAAAACGACGACAGAGGTGTAAAAAAGAACCAGCGGAACGACGAAGGCGCATACCCCGAAGGCCATACCGAGAATGCCCGATATGTAAACGCCGATCGATCCCATGGCGCCTTTGACATCGACGCCTGTCTTTCCGCTGTAGAATATGAGGCTCAGGGCCGAGAAAAGCCCTGCCGTGAATAAAAAGGCGGCTATTATCTCCCGGACTATGTAGTCAGGGGACTCCTGTCTGGCGCTAACTTTTCTTTTAGCCATCTTTTCTTAAAGCTAATTATACAATAGTCGGGATAAGTATGCAAAATTGTTGATTTTCAAATAAATGCTTCTATTGATGCGGAATAAACATAACAGACCGTCAGGGTGGAATAATGCGAAGCGGAGGGAACCATCGATGACGGTGACTAATTATCTAATATAGGCAGGATGTTAAGAATCATCAGCCGCCGTTAAACGCCATAAGGACCGAGCTTGCAGCCTTTATCGCCAGGTCCCACGAGTCGAGCGGAAACACGCCGAGGACGAGTGTCCCCACGGAAAGTACGATTAGCGCGACCGAGGATGCGATCTTGAACGAAGGGAATGCGGCCGTCTCTTCCTTCATGTAAGCGAAGACTAGAACCTTCAGATAATAGTACGCCGACACCACGCTGCTAAGTATGCCTATCACCGCAAGCCAGTAGAACCCCGCCTGTACCGCGGACAAAAACACCCTGTACTTGGCGAAGAAGCCGATCGTAGGAGGTATGCCTGCAAGCGAGAACATGAACACCCCCAGCGCAAGCGCGAGGAAAGGCCTCCTCCCCCAGAGCCCCGCAATGTCCTCGAACGTCTCGCACTCATGCCCCTCACGTGAGAGATACGCAAGTACGCCGAACGCCCCAAGGTTCATGAACGTATAGGCGAAGAGGTAGTAGATAACGCTGCCGACGCCGAGCTCTTTCCCGCCGTAGGCAGCTACCACGCCCACGAGGGCGTACCCCGCGTGCGCGATGCTCGAGTACGCGAGCATCCGCTTTATGTTCTTCTGCGTAATGGCGGCGATGTTGCCGACTATCATCGTGAATATCGCGACTATCCAGAGGACGGGCATTATGCTCACCTGGAGCTCGTAGATACCCTCGAAGATCACCCTCAGCAGGATAGCGAAGGCGGCGGCCTTCACGCCCACCGACATAAAGGCGGTAGCCGTCATAGGTGCCCCTTCATAGACGTCGGGCACCCACTGGTGGAGGGGGAATGCGCCTATCTTGAATATGAACCCCGCGAGCACGAGCGCGCTCCCGGCTACGAAGAGGGGATTCGCCATGTCGAAGTTCTTGAATATTTCACTCAGGTATATAGAGCCCGAGGCCCCGTAAAGAAGGGCAATCCCGTAAAGGAGTATCGCCGAGGAGAACCCGCCGAGAACGAGATACTTTATGCCCGCCTCGGTAGAGCGCGCGGACTTCCTGTTAAAAGCCGACATCACGTAAACGGAAATGGACATTATCTCGAAGCCCAGGAAAAGGGACATGAATTCCGTGGCCGAGGCCAGTATCATCATCCCCGAAGTGGAAAAAAGAATGAGCGCATAGAATTCGCTCGTGTAATGTATGACGCCTGTCAAATAGTCCTTTGAGAAAGCGACTGCGACCGCCGCGCCGAGCAGGAAAATGAGGTTGAAATACGCTGCAAACTGGTCGAGCGACAGCGCGCCCGAGAAAGCGGACATATCGCCGCTGAACCTCTTTAGATTGAGAATAAAAGCGAGGGCGAGACCGGCGAGCGCGACCCAGAAGAGGTTCTTTTTCACCTCTCCCTTGCTTACAGGGTCGAGTATCATCAATACAATGCCGGTAGCGATTAGAGATATTTCGGGGCCTAAAAGTAGGGTGCTGCTGACCGCTTCGCTCAAATCCATTAAGGAATTCTCCGGCTCAAGTGCTTGAAAAACGCGAGGTGGATTTTCGGGAGTTTAGTATGTGGGAGCTACAGGGGGTTGTCAAGTTTAAAAATCAGTCAGGAAACGGGGGAGCCTTCGACGTCGCAATCAGGCTGAGAGACCTCTTCGATACTGTGTATGGAAGGGTTCTCGCCGCAGAGAGGGCAGCGAGGGTCTTTCTTTATGGCGACTGTGTTGAACGACATATTGAGCGCGTTGAATACGAGGAGCCTGTCCGTGAGCGGCTCGCCTATCTCGAGAATCTGTTTCAGCGTCTCCAAAGCCTGCATCGTCCCAATCGTGCCCGCAGCGGCGCCGAGAATACCGACTTCCTGGCAGGTCGGTACGAGCCCCTTGGGCGGGAGATCGGGATAGAGGCACCTGTAACAGGCCCCTCCCGCATGGGGCTTGAATACCGCCACCTGTCCTTCGAACTGGAAAATAGCGCCCGAAACGAGCGTCTTCTTCTCGAAATAACACGCGTCGTTCGCGAGGTATCTCGTCGGGAAATTGTCAGACCCGTCGACGACTATCTCGTAGTCCCTTATCATGTCGCGTATGTTGTCCTTGGTCACATGCCCGTCGTGAAGCACGATGTCCACGTCCGGGTTAAGCCTTTCGAGCTTTTCCCCTGCAGATTCCGTCTTGGGCTTTCCTATGTCTTCCGTGTAATGAAGCACCTGTCTGTGGAGGTTCGATATATCCACGCTGTCGGAGTCGGCTATGCCTATGGTTCCCACACCGGCCGCGGCTAGGTAGAGGGCAATAGGCGAGCCGAGCCCTCCCATGCCCAGGCAAAAGACCCTCGCTTTAAGGAGCTTCTCCTGCCCCGCGCCGCCTACTTCAGGGAGGAGGATGTGCCTGCTGTACCTGTATATCTGCTCTTCTGTCAACCGCATTTTTCCCTCTCAATCCTCGACTAATTCTACCGCATCTTCTATAAACCTGGAATCGAAGTCCTCGAGCACCCACGCCCTCGCGTCGTTATACTTTCCGCTGTTTATTGAGAATATCATGTACACCCATTCGGGCCACGCCCTCTGCCTGTCCGTTTCGGACGCGATCGACGGATGGTCGGGGTGCGAATGGTATATGCCCACTATCTCTAGGCCGTTCGCACGCGCCCATTCGTCGGCTTCCTTGAACGATACGGGGTCGAGGTCATACCTGTCGTGGGCCCTTTCGGTGTTCAGGTTCCTGCATTCCCTGAAGTGCATGATCTTGCCGTCTTTACCTATGAGCACGCCGCAGACCTCGTGAGGGAAACCCGCCTCGGCGTGTTTTATTATTCCGCCGTAAACCGACTTCAGTATCCTTACCACCAGATACCCCCGCTCAGATACCGGTACCCGCCGTCGGGGAAAATGGTGACGAGCACGCCCTCTTTAAGCCTCTTAGCGTACTCGAGGGTTGCGTAAGCGACGGCTCCGCCCGAATGACCCACGAAGATACCCTCCTTCTTGAGAAGCTCCTTCATGAAGTCATAGGCGTCTTCCGTCGTGACTCTTACCAGTTCATCGGGGTAAGTGGCATCGTAAATGCCGGGGACTATAGAGGTAGGCATGTGCTTCATGCCTTCAAGCCCGTGCAGAGCCTCCGCGGGCTCGACCGCTATGGCAACTATTTCCGTGTTGAATTCCTTAAGTCTCTTCGACGTGCCCATGAAAGTGCCGCTCGTGCCGAGGCCCGCCACGAAGTGGGTCACCCTCCCCTCCGTCTGCTCCCATATCTCAACCGCCGTAGAGTCGTAATGTGATTTCGGGTTCTCGGGGTTGTTGTACTGATCGGGCATGAAGTATTTATCCGGGTTTTCGGCCTTCAGCTTCCTCGCGAGCCTTATCGCCCCGTCCGATCCCTCGAGAGGGTCCGAGTATATTATCTTCGAGCCGAAAGCCTGGAGGGTCTTTTTTCTTTCGATATTGATATTCTCAGGTATTACGAGCTCCACTTTATAGCCGAGCGCGGCCCCTATCATGGCATATGCGATAGCCGTATTGCCCGAGGAAGAGTCCATCAGGATCTTATCCGGCGTAAGCTTCCCCGTGCGAATACCGTCGAGTATCATCCAGAGGGCGGGCCTGTCCTTTACGGATCCCCCGGGATTAAACCACTCCGCCTTGGCATATACCTCGACGCCCGGAGAGAGGCCTTCCGTTATGTGCGTGAGTTTGATAAGCGGGGTATCCCCCACCAGATCGATTACGGAATCTGCTTTCTTAAGTCTCGTTTCGAGTGATTTTTTTCTTGCCAGGGAATAATCCATCAACGGCGCTCAATAAGGAGTTTGTAGAACTCGCCATCTTGTCTGACGTCGAGAATCTTGTGCCCTTCGGCCTGGATGCTCTTCGGGACGTTGTTCAGTGGCTCACCTTCCCTGAGTATGACCTCGAGCACCTGGCCCGAGGACATAGTCTCAAGCTTGAGCTTGGTTTTTACATACGTCATCGGGCAGATCTCTTTAGTAATATCTATCTGATTATCGGCCTTGCGAGTCTCCATCTTCTACAAACCTCTCCCACTATCCCCCTCTAAAATTTAAATAATTCCAATGAAAAGATTACCATAGGGGCAAAACCTTCACAAACCAGCCCCCTTTTCAAGAATTTCCGGGATTAATGCGAGGTTGAGTTAAACGCGGGGTTTATCGTATCAAGCACCGTATTGACAGGATCATTTGTCCTCGGCTTTAATATCGATGACAGGGTTCTCAGGCCCGGAGCTTCTTCTCGCGATGTTTTTCCTCCTCCCCTCGGCGGACATTTTTCCGAGCCAGAAAGCGATCAGTATTATCAACACTATCAACAGTATCTTGGTCATATTTCTTTCGTCCCGCCCCTCAAGCCTTGCTTTTCGTTTTCTTTCCCAGACCGAGCCAGGAGATCACTGATTCGAATACGAATCTACCGTCTGTGCCTCCGAGCACGCCCTCCGAGCACCTCTCCGGGTGGGGCATCATCCCTATCACGTTTCCCGACTTGTTGCATATACCCGCGATGTTACCGATAGAGCCGTTCGGGTTAGACTCTTCCGTCAAGTTCCCTTCACCATCGCAGTACCTGAACACGATCTGCGAATTATCCTCGAGCGCCTTCAGCACGTCCCCGGTACAATAATAACTCCCTTCGCCGTGAGCGACCGGTATCCTGAGCACGTCCCCCACTTTGAGATTCCCCGTAAACGCGGTCTTGTTGTTCTCCACCCTTATATTAACCCATTTGCATACGAACCGGAGCGAGGAGTTCCTGATAAGCACGCCCGGAAGGAGGTCGGCCTCGACGAGTATCTGAAACCCGTTGCAGGTCCCGAGCACGGGCCCGCCTCGCGATGCGAATTTTTCGACGGAATCCATGATGGGAGACAGGCTCGCTATGGCGCCCGTCCTCAGATAATCGCCGTACGAAAAGCCGCCCGGAATGATGATGCAGTCGAACCTGCCGAGGTTCGTGTCCTCGTGCCACACGAACTCGCAGCTCTGCCCCATCACGTGCTTGATTACGTGGTAGCTGTCGTGATCGCAATTGGACCCCGGGAACACGATAACGCCGAATTTATACATGCTGCTCCTCTACATTCACGACGAAGTCCTCTATCACGGGATTCGAAAGGAGCTTCCTGCACATCTCGTCGACCCTCTTCCTTACGCTCTCCGCGCTCCCGTCCTTTATCCTGAGCTCGATCAGCTTCCCCACCCTGGCGTCATGCACTTCTTCGAACCCGAGGTTCGCAAGCGCCGAGAGCACCGATTTTCCCTGCGGGTCCAGGACGACGGGCTTAAGCCTCACCTCTACTTTGACTTTATATTCTTTCATATGCGTTCCAAGGATGTAGTTTCCGCTATTTATTTCCCAATAGCGTCGATACGAGCCTCTCGAGCTCGTCGTCGGAATAGTAATCGAGCTCGATCCTTCCCTTACCTTTATTATATATAATCCTGACCTGGGTGCTCATCGCCCCCTTAAGCTCGTCGGTAAGCCTCTCCAGATAAGGGTCCGTGCTCGCGGGCTTAACCTCCGCCCGTTTTTCCCTGGTCATATTCCGGATAAGGCTTTCAGTCGTTCTCACGGAGAGCTTTTTCTTCTTTATCGCATGTAGAACGAGATTCGCCTCCGAATGCGACTCGATGCCGAGTAAAGCCCGGGCATGCCCCGCGGTTATTTCCCCCTCTATGAGCGCCCGCTTGGCTTCGTCAGATAACCTGAGCAGCCGGAGATGGTTCGTAATCGTCGACCTGTCCTTACCTATCTGTACGGACACCTCTTCATGCGTGAGTCCGTACACCTCTATCAGGTGCTGGTATCCGGATGCCTCTTCGATCGGGTTCAGGTCCTCCCTTTGGAGATTTTCTATGAGCGCGAGCTCGAGGGCCTCCCTGTCGGAAGCGTCTTTGACTACGACCGGGACTCTCACGATTCCCGCCCTCTGCGCAGCCCTCCACCTCCTCTCACCCGCGATTATCTCGTACCCGCTCCCCGCCTGGCGCACGACTATGGGCTGAAGGATGCCTTTCTCCTTTATGGAAGCCGTCAGCTCGGAAATGGTGTCGTCATCGAAATCCTTCCTCGGCTGAAGCGTGTTGGGCCTGATCTCATTAATGCTGACCATCGTAGTCCCCTCCCCCCTGCTCTCTTTCGGTATCAGGGCATCGAGTCCTCTACCCAACGTGGCTTTCTTCAATTCTTTCCCCTCCGTTCTTTGCAATTATTTCCTGCGCGAGCGATATATATGTCTGCGCTCCGATCGACTTCACGTCGTAGAGCAAAATAGGTTTGCCGTGACTCGGGGATTCGGCGAGCCTCACGTTCCTGTAGATGATCGTTTCGAACACCTCTTCACTGAAATAGGTCTTGAGCTCGTTGGCGACGACGTGACAGATCTTGTTCCGCGAATCGAACATGGTGAGCAGATAACCCTCGATCTTGAGCTCGGGATTGATCCTCTGGCGTATCAGGGATATAGTGCGTTTCAGCTGGCCGAGACCTTCGAGCGCATAGTACTCGCATTGTACCGGGACGAGGACTGAATCCGCGGCCGTAAGCGCGTTCACCGTGAGGAGGCTCAAGGAAGGAGGGCAGTCAATAAAAATATAGTCATACTCACGGGCTATATCGCTTATTGCCTCTTTGAGCTTCCACTCCCTGTTCTCAAGATGTATCAGCTCGACCTCGGCTCCCGTGAGATCGGGGCTCGCCGGGACCACCGTTAAATAACCTTTGAGAGATTCGGGCTCGATTTCAATCGTGATGTCCCTGATACTCACGTCACCGATGATCGCGTCGTAGATGGTTTTTTTGATTTCGTCCTTATTGATCCCGACCCCGCTCGTTGCATTCGCCTGCGGATCGAAATCGATGAATAAGGTCTTTTTTTGTGCGGCTGCAAGAGACGCGGCGAGGTTAATGACAGTAGTAGTCTTACCTACGCCGCCTTTTTGATTCGCCACACATATAACCTTTCCCATATCCCTCTCCCCCGGTTACTTAAAAACTTCCCCCGTGTGATCTTTTTGGATATTTCTATAAATGAAATCCTTTTTACGGTTTCGAGCGACTCGCAATCCAAGATAGATAGTACCATATTATCCATTTATCATCTTGAGCCGCAAGACCGGAGCCTTATAATAGTCCGAATCCCGCATGCAACGCCCATAAAATCGATTACATACATAATCCTTTATCATGACAGCGTTTTTCGAATGTTGTGGAAGAAATTAAATACGGGGTTGAATTTGCCGGGGAATATATGTATGATTGGAATCCTGGAAAACGGAAACTGATCAGCGATTTCCGTGCCTGGTAACCCGAGGGGTCTGGTTGCCTAACAATTGTGAAGGAGGGGATATGGATAAGGATAGCCTTACTATAATGCTGATTACTCCGGGCGGTAAAGGTCCCAAAGCCCTTAACTTAAAAATTGCACATCTCAAAATAATATCTTTCACCTTCGTGTTTTTTACTGTCGTCTCTCTCGTTTCGTTCGTATCCACTTACACCTTCTACAAGGCATCGGAATCAAAAACCAGGTCAGTAAAACACCTGGCCAATACGATCGATACGCTGAGCCAGGATTTAATAGTAAACAAGTCGAGCGAGGCCGGCCTCAGGGTGAGAATGAAGGACATCGAGAACAAGCTCCTTGAAATGCAGGAAATGCTCGACAAGAAGGGTATCAAGAAAGACCTGGCCGTCGGGGGCGAATTCATCCCAGCTGACAGGCTGAGCATATCGTATGTAGATTTCATGCAGAAGGATATCGACGAGCTGTTCAACACTATGAAAAACCTGCCGGTCGGAACACCGCTCGAAGGAAAGATAAATTCAGGGTTCGGCTACAGGAAGGACCCGTTCCGTTCGAGGATCGGATTCCATTCGGGCGTAGACATCGATGCGAAGTTCGGAGACCCGGTGGTCGCGACCGCGGACGGCACGGTAAAAGAGACCGGATGGCAGGGGAGCTACGGGAAGACCATAGTGCTCCGGCACGAGGACGGGTTTGAAACGATATACGGACACCTCTCGAAAATCTCGGTGGAAGAAGGACAGGAAGTGAAAGTGGGGGAAGTGATAGGAAAGGCCGGAAATACCGGGAGGTCCACCGGTACGCACCTCCATTACGAAGTGATAAAAGACGGCAAGAGGGTGAATCCCTCCAATTTCCTGTCGCTGAAATAATCATGGGCATGTTCGACAACAAGCGCGGCGCAAGAGCCGTAAAGCCCGAAACAAGCCATTTCACCACATCAATAGGAGAAGAGTGTGTTTTCGAGGGGAACATCTCCACCTCCTCCTCGACAAGGATAGACGGGAAGCTCATAGGCAAGATATCCGGGGAAAACACGTTGATAGTAGGCGAGCGAGGGGTAATCCTGGGAGAGGTCAAGGCCTCTGAAGTCATAGTCTACGGAAGGATCGAGGGTATCATCGATTCGGAGAGGCTCGAAATAAAAGGGAGCGGCATCGTAACGGGCGATATATTCATTGACAGGCTTGTGATCGAGGAAGGCGGCGTCTACAACGGCAGATGCGGGATGAGCGAGCGCGTCGGGCAATACGTATCCGAGCCGGGTGCGATCGAACCTAAGAAAGCCGACTCAGAGACAATCGAGCTCGAACCACCGCAGATCAGAGCGAAAGAGCTTTAATACTTCTGCAACGTTCACGCGCAAGATTCGCGCGATAATAATTCATAATATCCTTTCCACGTCTTTCGCTATTTCCTTGGGATCCATTTTGCTCTGAGGGTATCTCAAAACAATCCGGCCTTCGGGGTCGATCAGATATATGGATGAAGTGTGGCCCATCAGGTATCCCGAGTCAGAGCCGGTTTCCTCTTTCATATAGAACGCGTGATAAGAGTCGGATACATTCTTAATCTCTTCGGGCGTGCCGGTGAGCCCGATAAAGTCCTTGTTAAAAAAGGTTACGTATTTCTTGATCTCCGCCTGGGTATCTCTCTCGGGGTCTACCGTCACGAACAGTACCTGCACTTTGTCCCCGTCCTCCCCGAGCTCGTTTACGACGTTATTCAGTGTCGATAACGTAACGGGACAAATATCCGGGCAGTGGGTATAACCGAAGAACATGAACACGGCCTTCCCTTTGAATTGCCCGAGCGATACCTTCTCCCCGTCCTGGTCGGTGAGCGTGAAGTCGGGCGCCCTCATGTCGTAGGAGCTGCCGTAAAAGCTCTCCTTGCTCTTGATTGAGAAAATCTGATAAATAATTACTGCCCAAATGACGAGCACCAGGGACAGCACGGTAACGGATGCGATCAGTATCTTTTTTCTTTTCATGATTGTCTGGTTTGATAAACGGGATATAGGTTCCAAAAACGTAGAATATATTACCCGCTAATCCGGCGGTGCGCATGAAAAATAAGCGCCGTGCGAAGTCATCTGCACAGTCGCGAGAAAGAAGGGTTTATTAATGGGCATCTATTAATAACGAGGAATGTATATAAAAACAAAAGGGAATGCCCGGACCTTGTCGCGAGCATTCCCTTTTTAAAGGAGGATGGAGGATGACTTGTTAAGCCTTACGTTTAAGATTAGTAATAAAAATAAAGTATTCTACTTAAAATGTCAAGGGGATATTTTTCGGCAGTTCAAAATCGTCGTATCCGGCCGTATTTATACGATTATTTAACGAGGACAAAGCGGCCGGCCCGGTGAATTTTCTCATTTATTTTAGATATTTAAATCCTGATACGATCCGTATAGAACGGCCGCGAGTGAGCGTAAATCTTGAAAGTTAACCGGCCCGTGATATATTTTTCCACTTTAGTTTGAGCTTGCCGGGCTGCTAATTTCACCGGAAACTGCACCCGATTTCGGCAAAAGTCGATATTTTAACTCAAAGAAAGGCGACGTAGCTCAGGGGCAGAGCAGGGCTCTCATAAGGCCCGTGTCGGTGGTTCGATTCCACCCGTCGCCACCACAATATTTAACCGAGCCGAGTCTATCAATTCCACTATCCTGTCTTCACATATGTTTCTCAGGAATGGCGGTTGATTAAAGTCCGTATATATACTTAACAACATTAGTACACAGAGGAGAGTGAGCGATGGGCGATCTAAACACATACATACACGATCTGCCGAAGGCGGAGCTCCATCTGCATATCGAAGGCACCCTCGAGCCCGAGCTCCTCTTCGAGCTTGCAGAGAGGAACTCGGTGAAGCTCCCTTACCCCTCTATCGAAGCCGCGCGCAGTGCATATAATTTCGAAGACCTCGAGGATTTTCTCGATACATATTACGAGTGCATGAAGGTGCTCCTCCGTGAGGAGGATTTCTACGACCTCACAACGGCTTACCTGAAAAAGGCGTTCTCCCAGAACGTCCGCCGCGCGGAGATTTTTTTCGATCCCCAGGCGCACACAGGACGAGGAATCGCTTTTGAAACGGTGCTGGACGGCATCACAGCTGCGCTTGAGGACGGCAGGCGCGAGCCGGGCATAAACTCGGGGCTCATACTCTGCTTTCTCCGTGACTTGAGCGCGGAATCAGCGATGGCGACTCTCGAGCAGGCGTTACCCTATAAGGACCGTATAATAGCCGTGGGCCTCGATTCCGCCGAGCTCGGCAATCCGCCCGGAAAGTTCAGGGAAGTCTTCGATGTTGCCAGGAGAGAAGGTTTTCTCACCGTCGCGCACGCCGGAGAAGAGGGTCCCCCCGAATATATCCGGGAGGCCCTCGACGTGCTCAAAGTGTCGCGCATCGATCACGGCGATAAATGTCAGAAGGATGAAAATCTTATGCAGTATTTGGTTAAGACCCAGATACCTCTCACCGTCTGCCCTGTATCGAACGTCAAGCTGCGGATCTTCGACAAGATGAGCGATCACAATTTTAAGTATTTACTCGAACGCGGTCTATGCGTTACGATCAATTCCGATGACCCCGCATATTTCGGGGCTTATGTCGAAGAGAATTACCGGGCGGTTAAGGACGCCCTTGGGCTCACGCGGGAGCAGATCGCTCAGGCCGCCAGGAACAGCTTCACCGCATCGTTCCTAAGCGATGCTGAGAAAAAGCGCTACATAGATGAAATCGAGAGATTGTAACGGGATGGGCAAAGCGGGGCTCCACTAAGACCCCCCGCACCGGCTCGATTCCACTTGCCGCCATTCATATAAATCTCTTACTTACCACTAAAGTTTAACCATTTTCTTCACCGGAAATTAATATTCCTCCGATACCATCATTTATACTCTTTATTGTGTTCAAGGTGATGGTATGGAATCCCGGAACAAGCACGATGAAGCCCCGGCAATAAATATTTCGGCGGGGAAAAAACCCGGCAAGTCCCAACACGAGCTCCTGCGTTTGATCAAACAGTTAAGCGAGATACGCGACGAGATGACGCGCTTCGCCGACAGATTCAGCGGCTCGTTGCGCGCAATCGACCCCGCGTACAAAGAAAGCGCAATAAACCTGCTCAATTATCTGGCTTTCAGACGGCACGACCTGAGAGCGCTTCAGTCGGAACTGGCCGAGCTCGGTCTCTCGTCACTCGGACGCTCTGAATCGCACGTCCTGGCGACGATAGACGCCGTGCTCCACACCTTATCCCGCCTCGCCGATCTCCCCGTTCAGGTTCCGGGCAGCGGGGGAGACGGTCTCGACTTCAAATCCGCGCGGCAACTGCTGGAGGAGCATACGAAGACCCTTCTGGGCCCGGCGCCAGGGGGAAGGAACGTCCATATAATGGTGACGATGCCGAGCGAAGCTGCTCGCGATTACGGGCTCGTCCGCGGACTACTTGAGAACGGTATGGACTGTATGCGCATCAACTGCGCTCACGACGACCCGGAGATATGGTCGCTAATGATCGGGAACCTCGGCCGTGCGATGGAAGAAACGGGGAAACCCTGCAGGGTAATTATGGATATACCCGGCCCCAAGCTCCGCACAGGCCCGGTCAGCCCCGGCCCCTCGGTAATAAAATACCGTCCGCAAAGGGACGCATACGGCAAGGTAACGAAACCCGCGAGCGTGCTTCTCGCCGCCGAAGGGTCCGAGCCTCCGCTCCCGAACGCCTACGGCGCGGTTTTGCCCGTTCCCGCGGATTGGCTTTCAGGGTTGTCGATCGGGGACGAAATAAGATTCGTCGACGGGCGCGGGGCGAGGCGCACTATGACGATTACGGCAAAATCAGGAGAGGGGTTAAGAGCCGAGGCCATGAAAACGGCCTATGTAACACCGGACACAATGCTCCGATGCAGGAAATACGGCAGGTCCCGGAAACACGACGTCAGGGTATGCAGCTTCACTCCTCAGGAGAACCACATATCCCTCCGGCAGGGGGATATGATAACTCTCACGCCGAACCTCAATCCCGGGTGTCCAGCGGAATACGACGAGGCGGGCAATCTTTTATCGCACGCGGCTATCGGCTGCACTATTCCGGAGGTGCTGGCAGATGTGAAGCCGGGCGAGCACGTCTGGTTCGACGACGGGAAGATAGGCGGAGTAGCGGAAGGAAGAGATTCCGGGGGCATTCTGATCCGCATCACGCATACGAGCTCCTCGACCGGCAAGCTTACTTCCGATAAAGGCATAAACTTTCCAGAGAGCAAGCTCGATCTGCCGGCGCTTACCCCAAACGACATACCGATTCTAGAGTTCATAGCGGAGAATGCCGACATAGCGGCGCTGTCGTTCGCGAATACCCCGGACGATGTAAAAACTTTGTTGTCTCACCTGAAACACCTTGGCAAAGATAAGCTCTCCATCGTGCTCAAGATCGAAACGCGGCGCGGCTTCGAGAACCTTCCCGCTATGCTCTTGGAAGCCATGAAAAACCCGAGCTGCGGCGTGATGATAGCGAGAGGAGACCTTGCGGTCGAGATGGGTTTCGAGCGCCTGGCCGAAGTGCAGGAGGAAATATTATGGCTCTGCGAAGCCGCTCATATACCGGTAATATGGGCGACGCAGGTGCTCGAAAGCCTCGCGAAGCAGGGCTCGCCGACGAGGGCGGAGATCACGGACGCCGCCATGGGGCACAGAGCCGAATGCGTCATGCTCAACAAGGGCCCTCATATACTCGAAGCGTTAAAAGCGCTCGACGACATACTGAAGCGCATGGAAACCCATCAGCTTAAAAAGATGTCGATGCTCCGCGAGCTCAGGCTCGCATATAATTTCCCGCACGAATGAACCATAGCGGAACTGCGCCACATAAGTCTCCTCCTCTCGCGTAAGAGCAAATCCGGATTCCTGACACCGGCTCCGGCTCATCGGAATTCATTAATCTCTGGTTTTCGTCAATCGGGATTATAATTTTCAGACTATAGCCGATAACCAGCTTGCAGGGAGGAAATGACATGCCTGAGAAATATACCGCTTTAAATAAACCGCTTTATTGCGCCTTTTGCATAACGCTTCTCATATTGTATTTATTGAGTATTTCCTGCGACGAGGGCTCGGGCCGAGAGCCAGGACGGGAAGCTGTCGCGGTTATCGTCGAGAAGTCGCGGGATACAAACGAGACGAATGATTTCTTAAGAATAGTATTCCTGCCGAGGGACGTCGTACCCACGCAGCTCGGAAGGCCGAGCGCTCTCAGGGTCTTCGTCGGTGCTTCGGTATTCTATGAACCCCCTGTCTCTCTCGAAAAGACCGCGGCGTTTTTGGGCATCCCCGTCGGGCAAAACGAACGCGGCCTCGACCTCGTGGCCTTCAGATGCATACCCGGCGACCCCGCCGCGATCGAGCCGAGTCTCGCGACATGGCCGAATGTATTTACAAGAGTGGTGGATGACCTGGGAGGGCAGTTCACGTGTCCGTCTGCGGATCCATCGCCTGAGAACGAGCTCCTTTGTCTCGCCGAGGACTTCACGAACACCCCGAGCGAGGTCGTCACCAAAAGCATAGCGAATGCGGTTGTTCTCGGGGCGCTCATAATGACCGATCCGGACCTGGCCGGGGTCCTCGGGAATTTATACGGCATTTCACCCGCATTCAGCGGACTCGGCCTCTCCGTGAACGCCGGGAGCGGAAGCGCCCTTACGGCCGAGGAAGCTCTAGCGAGGTCGGTCGTCCCCGAATATCTGATGAAGAACGCGACTCTCGGGGAGGCAGGGTGCTTCTGCATTCGTGTCCCTCCCTACGAAGGAAGGGAGGAAGACCCTCTCGACATGGATTTTATTATGAAACAGGGCGGCTTCGGCGAATGCAATTTCGTGGACAGGCTGGGATTATGAGACCAAACAGCGCTGAAGAAAAAAGCTATTTCTTCTTTCCCTCGTCCTTTTCGAAGTCAAGCGCGCATGAGTTTATGCAGTAACGGAGCCCGGTAGGCCTGGGACCGTCGGGGAAGACGTGGCCCAGGTGCGCGCCGCAGTTGCTGCAGACGACCTCCGTCCTCGCCATGCCGTAGCTCCTGTCGTCCTCTTCTTTTATCTTCCCTTCCTCGGCGGGCTTATAGAAGCTCGGCCATCCGGTGCCGGACTCGTATTTCGTATCGGAACTGAAAAGTTCTTCCCCGCAGCAGACGCACTTGTACATGCCTTTTTCCTTGTTCTCATAGTACTTCCCTGTAAAAGGCCTCTCAGTCCCCTTCTGCCTGGTTACGTAATACTGCTCGTCCGTGAGCTCTTTCTTCCATTCCTCGTCCGTTTTCTTCATTTTCTCGGTCATATACGCCTCCTCGTGCATCGCCTTATAACAGCGCCCGGCAATAACTATAGGATACAGACCGGGCAAAACCTAATCAATACGCAAAACTTGCCCACCGCCAACGGCGGCTCCTGAATTGAACAGACTGTTATACGGTATAAACGGGAAAAAGGATTTTTCGGGGAGGGACGATTACTACATTTCTCCGACTGGAAACTGCGGCTCTCCGCCCAGCCTCAGCTTCTCAATAGTAAGCCAGGCGGTCAGAGCGCCCAGGAAGACGAGCCCGGCCGCGATCTTCATCATGAGCCTGAAAGAGCCGAGAAACGAGTCCGTTATCGCGGTGCGTATCTCTTTTTTGGTCGCATCCGGAAGCGACTCCGGTATGTCTATAGCGGCCAGCTTTATGCGCTGGGAGTCTATGATCTCGATCGTGTCCTCGTTCAGATTGAGGGCCCTCAATTCCTTGTCGAGGTTTTTGTTAAACCCGGATAGGGCGAACACGCCCAGTATGGCGACCGAGAGCAGGCCCGCGATCCTTCCGACCGTATTATTTATCCCCGAGGCGACGCCCGAGTGCTCGAGGTCGATCGAGCTCATCACGGCCGTAGTGAGAGGCGATATGGTTATCGCCATCCCGAGGCCGAGGACAGCGATTGCGGGGAAAAACGTAGTCCAGTAGCTCCCCCCGATGCCGGGAAGAGTGAATAGAAGGAATCCCGCACCGGCAAGGAGCGTCCCGATTATGAGCGGAGGCTTTGCACCGTAATTGATCACGAGCCCGCCAGCCCATCTGGAGAAGAGGAACAGCGCCAGCACGAGAGGCAGGAACGCAATACCTACGCCTGCGGCGGAATACCCCTGGAGCTGGATGAGATTAAACGGTATGAAGAACACCCCGCCCACCCAGGCCGCCCAGAACAGTATCGAGATAAAATTCGCCCCGCTGAAGGTTTTGGATTTGAAGAGTCCGAGGGGCATCATAGGCGACGGAGTGTATGACTCATACGCAAGAAACGCGATGAGGGCAAGGCCCCCGGCTACGAATGGCACGATTACCTTGGGG
The DNA here is from genome assembly GCA_040754335.1 of Thermodesulfobacteriota bacterium. Classification (NCBI taxonomy): domain Bacteria; kingdom Pseudomonadati; phylum Thermodesulfobacteriota; species Thermodesulfobacteriota bacterium. Next base: position 484,883 of record JBFMCV010000003.1, read on the forward strand.
TGTCCGAACCCCGAGTTGCCCGACTCGATCAAAGCGTAAACGATGCACCCGAGGCTCATAATCGCGAGAAAAGAGCCTATTATATCGAGCCTCCCTTCACCATTGTCCTTCCTGCTTTCGGGTATCCGCCAGAATAGACTCGTGAGCACGACTATGCCTATCGGTAGGTTGATGAAAAAAACGAGCCGCCAGGAAACGTTCTCAGCGAGCCATCCCCCCAGAATAGGACCGAGGGCAGTCGTTATCGCGGTGAACGCGGACCACGTGCCGATTGCTCGGCCGCGCTCGGCCTCGGTGAACGAGATATTGATGATTGCGAGACTCCCGGGAACGAGAAGGGCCCCCCCTACCCCCTGGAAAGCCCTCGCTACAATGAGCTGCGGAGTGTTCGCGGAAAGACCGCACCACACAGAGGCACCGGTGAACAAAACCACGCCAAGCGCGAATATGCGCTTCCTTCCGTACTTATCCCCGAGCGCTCCGCCGAACAGCATGAGCGAGGACATAAACAGGGCGTATGCCTCGATTATCCACTGCATCTGGGGTATCGTGGCGTCGAGCTCCATCTGTAGCACCGGAAGCACGACATTCATGGCGGTGCTGTCTATAAAAGCCATGCCCGAGCCGAGTATCGTTACCAGTAAAACCCATCTTCCGGCGGTTTTACCTGCGGCGAGGCTATTCGAAACACTCTTTATAGAGCCGCCTTCCAGCGTCCCTCTAGCGGATTCTCTCATCATGAAATGACACGAGTGGACTTGTTATTGAGTTTATGCTTTCAGGAACAGTATTCTCGGATACGGCGGAATAAAATAATCCCGGAATCAAATTTTTGCTCCGTGATTCGATCAGATGTGAACTAAGTGAGATCAATTAATATTTGCTTATCCGAAAAAAAATCCCTAGCCGACTTAATTCTACCTGCTGAAACAGGAATTACATCATGAGTCTCCGCTTTTGATTATTCCCAGGTTAATTTGCTGAAATCGAAAGAATAAAACTAATCGTACGCCCACGAGTGATTCCAGCCGGCACGGGTTTCCGCGCCTTATTCCCGGGCATTCGAAGTAAATTGATATTCGTCAGGCGGCCGTACGGTCGATACGGGCGAGGCTTACCAATTCCGAGGCGTTCGATATCAAAGAACCCCACTTATCGCTCCCCATTGCTTCCTTTATTTCCTGCTGGGCTTTTTTCCATAACGGGTATGCTTCTTCGAGCTTCCTCTTCCCGGATTCGGTTATGACCACGATACGTGTCCTCCTGTCATCGCCGGGCTCGATTCTTATCAATCCGCTCTTTTCCATGGGATTGAGATTCCTCGACAGGGTCGTACGGTCAGCCACCATCTCGTCAGAGAGCCTCGTAACCGTGATCGGCCCGTGGGCGAAAGCAAGAGCAAGCAATGTGAATTGAGTCGCCCGCAGATTGATCGCTCTCATGGAATTGTCGAATATCTGTGTCACCACCCTCGCCGCCTTTCTCAGGTTGAAGCAGGTGCATTCCCTGCATTCCATTATAGAAGCGAGGTCCGGATTATTCCCATCTTGAACCTTATCCCTGTACATATTGTCCATAATCCCTCCGCGACGGTTCAAATTAATAATAAATGACGGTTTGATCGTTTATCATTCACAAAGAACCCCCGTTATATATCGCCGACCGTATGTTCCCGGAGTCCCAATGTAATAATATACTCCAAATAGAAGAAAGTATGTCAATCGTCAAAGTGTCATGCGAATACTCAGGACGGAAAACATCTCCCGAACGCTTTCAATAATGCAATAGACCCCTTGAGCCGGATTTTCTTAAGAAGAAGCGGCATGATGATCCCGTGCTCCTTCCTTATGAATCCGAGCCATGCGCTGCTCTCGGCGGTTATATGCAGATTCGGAACACCCGTCAGCTCCTTGCGGATCTCGATCGTTCCATTCCTTATTACGACAGTCGCCTGGACGCTCTCCTTGCCGGTGAACGTAAAATGATATGTGGCGTCCATACCCTCCGATTTATCTCTTTGAAATGTCAGTTTAAGCCCGTCGAGGAACCCGGATATCGATTTCGGCCTCAATCCGTTCGATACGGCCTTTACGGTTTTGTGCGGAAACCTTTTTGCCGCATGCGCTTCAGCATCGGAATTCGGAACGACGTAAACCGTCTCCTCCTTCTTCTGTAAAGGCTTAACGACATCATCGAGGTACTCCCTCCGGTTCTCGAGGAAGGGCCCGATTACGTCTTCTCCCGCGGGGCAGACAGCCATGCAGTAAGCGGCCTTATAATTCGCCCCGTAGGAAAGGCTCTGCCACATCGAAGCCGACTCGGAGTCGCTGAATTTACGGAGATAATCTCTCGCGTCCCTGCTGTCTGCTATTCCTTCGACCCAGCTCGTGAACCCGCTCATGAATTCGCGGTAGTTATGAGTATAGCAAGCCGAAAAGTTAAAGTACCCGTCGGGTGCGATCGCTCCCACGGGACAGGCCGCGACACAGAGCTTGCACTCGAGGCAGGGGTTGTAATCGATCGGGTTGTCATAAGATTCTAGCTCGGCGTCAACGAGCACTGTCCCGAGGAGTATGAAGTTCCCGAATTTCGGGTGTATAACGTTCCGGTGTATGCCCATATGCCCGAGCCCCGCTGCGACAGCCACGGTCTTATGAGATACGACCCATATCTTTTCCGGGAAGTTGCCCATCTCCATCGGGAAACCCATAGACGGGTTCACGGCCCGTATGCCCCTTTCTTCCAGCGCAGAAACTATCCTGCGTGCCACCTCGTTTACTTTGTCGCCTATATGATGGAATTCCAGGTTCGATACCGAGCGCGCAGGACTGCGGATGGGCTCGCGGTTCATCCTGCAGACGAAGCTTACGAGGGATTTTGTCCGCGGGAAATAACCGAGTATGTCGTCTTTATCTCCAGAAAGTGAAGGGCGGTCGATGGCAACGAACCCTGCGTCGTCGGCGCCCGCTTCAATGCAAACGTCACGCAGCCACGTTGTATCCAGCTTGCCCGATGGGCTTAAAACGTTCTCGGCCCGATAATTACCGCCTCGGCTCATGTAATAATTTATCACGGTCGGGTGCTCTTCCATTCTCGACATTATCAATTACCTCTTCTCCGAACAGTTGCTCCCATTTAGTTAGGAGTATCTACACGTAATGTCCTAAAAATTTTTACTTCTTTTGTACTCGATCGACCAGCACGGATAACCGTGAAGTCAAAGCCGTCCATTCATACTGACCCATCATCTTTTTTATTTCTTCCTGTGTTCTCTGCCAGTATGGATATGCCTCTGAAAGCTTCTTTCGGCCCTCCTCCGTAATGTTGATGATACGTACACGCCTGTCATCGCCGTCCTCAACTTCGACGAGACCGCTCTTTTCGAGGGGTTCGAGGTTACGGGCCAGTGTCGTACGGTCAGTCACCATAACCTCGGCGAGCTTGGATAAGGCAACCGGTCCCATAGCTTGCGTGTGAGCGAGGAGTGCAAATTGTGTGCCCCTCAGACCCGTCGGCCTCATATTATCGTCATAAAACTGCGTTACGACCCTCGTTGCCTTACGCAGATTAAAACAGGTGCATTCCCTGCATTCGGCCAGAGCCTTCGGATCCAGGTCTTCTAACAGATTCTTTTCTTTTATGCGTTTATTCATCACTGATTCAGTCCCGTTCACAATAGGAGTATATACACCTAATATTTACTTGTCAACCGCAAAGGTTTTGGAGAAAAAATTTTACATAACTCTATAGAGGAATATACTATTCGGAGGCTTTGTGCTTGAAGACGGATTTTATAAACACGTGAGACGGAAATAAATATGTCTGTGGTCAAAAACAAAAAGATAATCCTGGGCGTGACCGGAGGGATAGCCGCCTACAAATCCTGCGAGCTTGTAAGAAGCCTCGTTAGGGAAGAAGCTTCCGTGCAGGTAATTATGACCCAGAACGCAATGGAGTTCGTAACCCCGCTCACGCTGCAGACCCTATCCGGGAACCGTGTCGCCACGAAGACTTTCGATCTCGGATGGGAATCCGAAATAGGGCACATAAGCCTTGCGGACAGCGCTGACATTATAGTCGTAGCGCCGGCTACCGCGAGCTTTATAGGCAAGATCGCGTCCGGCATAGCCGACACCCTACTTACGAACGTTATCCTGGCGACTCTCTCGCCGGTTATCCTGTGTCCCGCGATGAACGTAAATATGTACAGCAACCGGGTCGTGCAGGAAAACCTGGAGAAGCTCAGAGAGCGCGGGTTTATAATTGTCGAGCCCGCCGAGGGCAGCCTCGCCTGCGGGTGGGAGGGAAAGGGGCGGCTCCCCGAAATCTCCGATATAGTGAACGAGATCGAAAAGACCCTGACTCCAAAGGACCTCTCCGGCGAAAGGGTACTCGTGACAGCGGGCGCGACGAGGGAATTTATAGACTCTGTGAGATTTATCTCTAACCCGTCCAGCGGAAAAATGGGTTATGCGCTCGCAAAAGAAGGCCTCATGCGCGGAGCAGATGTTGTTCTGGTATCAGGGAAAACGAACATCGCCCCTCCCTCCGGGGCCAAAGTCGTCGAGGTGGTGAGCGCAGGCGACATGTATGAATCGGTTATGGAATACCTCGACTGGTCGACGATTGTTATAAAAGCCGCGGCAGTCGGGGATTATACGCCTTCTGAAAGAACAAACGGCAAAATCAAGAAAGACGAAAACGCCAGGGTGCTGAAGCTCAAGAACACGAAGGACATTCTGAAAGCAGTCGGCGAGAGGAAGAACGGCAGATTCGTCGTGGGGTTCGCCGCCGAAACGGACGACCTCATCGACCACGCAAAGGATAAGCTGAAAAGAAAAAACGCCGACCTGTTTATCGCGAACGATGTATCGGTCCCCGGCGCGGGTTTTGAGACGGATACGAATATCGTTCACTTCGTTTACCGCGACGGAAAAACGGAAGCGATGCCCAAGGCAGCCAAGCCTGAAATCGCAAGGATGATATTCGATAAAATAATCGAACTGAAGTCTTCTAGTGCACGCTTATAGATTCGATCAGGAAATTTAGTCTCTGAACGATCTCTTCAACCGTGCTGTCTTTGGTTATATAGCCGATCGCCCCCATATCGAGACATTCCGTAATTTTCCTCATTTCGGAAAGTGCTGTCAGCATCACGACCGGTATGCTCTTAAGCTCAACGTCGTTCTTCAGTATTTTAAGGAACTCAACGCCGTTGTAGTTGGGCATCACGATATCGAGCACAATAACGTCGGGCCTGAACTTCTCCAATACGGAAAGCGCGTCTTCTCCGTCCGAAGCCGAAACAACCGTATAGTTTTTCGCGGTGAGTATTCTGGTATAGAGTTTCCTTAATGATTCTTCGTCTTCGATCAGCAGAACTTTTGGCATACGTCAGGACCTCATCACATATAATCTTCGCGGGCGGCCGCAAGCCCGGAGCCAGGCCTATTAAACCTTCGTTGAACCTTGTAAGATGCCGCCTATCCGAATTATACCGCCAAAAAGATTTGCGTGTGATTATTTAGTTCAACAGTATAGTATCCGGGACGGCAGCCGATAGGGTATGCAGAGCCGTCCCTTGACACCAATTGCGATTATCTCGGATTTTGCAAGAACCGCAGATGCTTACGAGTGAGTCCCTAACTGTATGTATGAAAGATAAACGCTATTCACCTAAGACAGCGTCTTTACACGCCTTGGCCACCCTGAACTTCACAACCTTTTTAGCCGGTATCTTGATCTCGGCGCCTGTGGCGGGATTCCTGCCGATTCTCGCCTTACGCTTGGACAACACCAACTTCCCTATCCCGGGGATCGTGAACTGTTTGCTTCTCTTTGCTTCCTTGTAAGCAATCGCAGCCAGCTCGTCCAATATCTCGTTTGCTGTCTTCTTGGTGATCCCTGCCAATTCGGCTATATGGTTTGATAACTGAGATTTTGTCATCGGGTTTCTCTCGGCCATCTCCCTCTCCTTTAAAACTGGTTTTAGTGTCATCAATAGTACAGAAAAGCACTGTAAAAATCAATATTTCCGCGAAAAATAGGAGCGATTCCAAAGGGCGGTCTTGCCTTCACTTTTAAACCTCGGGAGTTTGAGCGTCAAACCATGAGCCATGCTCAAGAGAGCACCGCTCAGAGGGCACGCTTCCACCAGAACACTATCAGAACGAGCGCGGCTGCGACCGGTATCACGATCATCCACAACACCTGCTCGACGAACGCTGCGCCTAGAACGCACGTCCCCAGCACTATGCCCACGACCATGAACCGCCAATCGAAATGCACTCCTGCGAGGAAAGTAGCAAGCGCGAGTGCCAGAAGAGACATCAGAGCGAGCTGATTATAATCTATGCGGCCTGTACGCTGGAACAGGAAATAAATAAGGACAACGGCCGCCAGGAGCCCAGCCCAGTGGAGAAGCTGGACGCGGATTATCCTCGACATCCCTTCCCCTCGCCGCCTTGCCTTCGACCATCCTATGTAAATGCTTACCGCCCCGAAAACAGGCGCCATCGCCGCCCAGTACCAGAAGCTCTCTTCCGGCATGAAATTTGTCACACCAATGCCTATCGCCGACAGAGCCATGAGTGTAACGAGAATCGCTTCTTCCGTATGAATCTTCTTCGCGAAACTTCTTTCGCTGGATGAGATATCGGGATCCGGTAAAGAGCCATACGGTTTATCGTCGCTCATGAGTCAGCCCTCCTTACCCATTATATCACCCGACCTGCCTGCAAACAAAGCCGGACGAGGGAAAGGTCGGGTCTATCCGGAAAGCAGAGTCTCCGTCGAGCAAGAGACGGCCTGTAACCGGCATCTTTTTTTACGCCAGGGATATATTACGGAACTGCCTGAGAGCCGTGAGAGAATCAGTATGTGTTCCGTCAGAAACCGGAAACCGCGGACAGGTTCCAAACACTGGGGGAGAGCATGTTGTCTAGTCCGGTCAAAAAGCCGGATTGATAAAGCTGTAATAGATGCCGCCTACGGCGAGCAGCGCCGTTCCAAGGAGCAGAGCGAACGCGAGGACGGCGAAGAGTGCGTCGTAGGTTTTGCCCGCGCCTTCGCTTCCCGTATTACCGTTTTGAGCCATGACTTAAGCCTCCCGAAGGATATACAGGACAAGTATTTTATGCCCTTCGAAACTTATGTCAAGAAGTAGAGTAAGGTAATATATCAACGAATCTTACCTTTGCCTGATACCGGGCACATACGGGGAATGAATGAAAAGAATAATCTTGTATACGGGGAAAGGCGGCGTCGGGAAAACGACGGCAGCCGCAGCGACAGCGCTTCAGTCGGCCAAGAGGGGACACAAGACATTAGTCGTCTCGACAGACCCCGCCCACAGCCTGAGGGACTCGTTCGATATCGACATCGGACCGGAGCCCAAAAAAATCATGAAAGACCTTTACGCCCAGGAAATCGACGTCTTCTATTCAGTCGATAAATACTGGGGGAAACTCACGGGATATATACAATCTCTCTTCAACTGGATGAAGGTGGACGACGTACTGGCGGAAGAGTTCAGCATCTTCCCGGGAATGGAGGAGGTTTCGTGTTTCCTCTGGGTATACAGCCATTTCAAGGACGGGGACTACGACGTTATCATCGTGGACAGCGCCCCTACGGGGGAGACGCTCAGGCTCCTCTCCCTGCCTGATGTCGCGAGGTGGTGGATAGTGAAGGTCTTTCCCATCGAGAGGAAGCTCCTCAAGGTGGTAAGGCCGGCGGTGAAGGTCGTATCCGATATGCCGCTCCCCGAAGAAGAGACGTATTCCGCGATCGAGGACCTCTTCGAAAAGCTGAACTCCATACACAGGACGTTCTCAAACCCGGAGATTACGTCGATAAGGCTCGTGCTCAATCTCGAAAAGATGGTAATAAAGGAAACCCAGAGGGCATACACTTATCTCAACCTCTACGGTTACAACGTGGATACCGTTATAGTGAACAGGGTGATGCCGAAAGAGCTCGACCATCCCTATTTTAATGAATGGAAGGAGTTCCAGAAGAATTACAGGAAGGAAGTCGGGGAGCTCTTCAGCGAGATCCCGATACACGAAGCGCCTCTGTTCTCTAAGGAGGTTCTCGGCTTGGACGCGCTTCTGGAGTTCGGCGACAGGCTATTCTCAAAAAAAGACCCCGTGGATATTTTCTACAGAGGGAAATCCTACGAGGTAATCAAAGAGAGAGGAGCTTACACGCTTTTATTGAAGCTGCCCTTCGTCAGCAAGGAAGAGGTCAAGCTCCATCAGGTGGGCGAGGAGCTTACCATACAGATCGAGAACCAGAGGAGGAATATTTTCCTGCCCAGCTTCCTCGCCAGGCTGAACGTGGAGAAGGCGAACCTCGAAGAAGGGATATTGAAAATAAGCTTCGAGAGAGGCGGCGGCTCAAAAAAATAAGATGCAGCAGCCTGTTATGAGGCATTCCCCGGAGCCCCCGGATGAACTATAATTATACAAATTAGGGACCTTAAAACTGTGACGGATTTAACGGTAAATTAACGTGAAATTCAACACCGCTTAATACATAGTAATTATTATATTAATCATGGGAATAGAGCTGAACGATATAACCATTATCCTTCCGACGAGAAACGAATCCGCCAACATACGTAATTTTTTAAGATCAGTCCCTGAAAATATCAACATGGTAGTTGTAGATGCGAGCGAAGACCCGACAGCGGATATTGTTTCCTCTGCCCGTCCCGATTATACTACCGTGATCAGGCATCCCGGAACCGTCACCGAAGCTCGGCGGATAGGCGCCGATGCCGCAACTACCCCGTGGCTGCTCTTTACTGACGCGGATATCGTATTCTCCCAGGATTACTTCGGGAACGTCGGGAGCCTTGGAGAATACGACCTGATATACGGACCCAAGCTGTCCCTCGACCGCTTTCGCGCCTATTACAAATGGTTCGCATACGGCCAGCGTCTCATTCACGCGCTCGGCGTGCCAGCCGCCTCGGGATCGAATTGCATCATCAGGAGGGAAGCCTACGAGAGGTCGGGAGGGTTCGACATGGAGCTCACCTGCAACGAGGATTCCGAGCTCGCTTGGCGGATAGACCGCATGGGATACAGGTCTTACTTTACCTCCGATTTGGTTGTATATGCCGGAGACCACAGGCGGCTCGAAAGGGGCGTTATAAAAAAGACACTACACTCGATCACGAGATGCACGGCTTTATACTTCGACCTGATTCCCGACAGGCTCAAAAGCAGCGATTGGGGTTATTGGTCGCATATAAACACGAACCGGGAGCTGCAAAATGGGAACTGAGAAAAAAATATACCAGCAGACTTCCGATCCGATAATCCTGCCGCTTGACTGGCGGGACAAGTCAGCACGTATAATTTCGAACCTGTTCAGCCCGCCGCTCGTGGCGCTTGCCTGTATTCTGGTGACCGCGCTCGCGACCAAGAGCGAATCCTCATTATTCTGGATACTGGTATTCATTGCTCTGCTGATCATCCCTCCTACAGTGTTCGTCCTTACGCTCGTACACAGGGGAAAAATAAGCGACTTCCATATGAACATCAGGGAAGAACGCGCACAGCCTCTGTTTGCTATATTCGCCTATGCGGCCCTCATCTTCCTCGTAATGTATTTGGGCGGTGCTCCCAGACTGATGCTGATAGTAACCGCGGCGGCTCTCCTTCAAATACTCCTCGTCTTCATAATCACCCTTAAATGGAAAATAAGCGGTCACTGCACCTCGGCCGCGGGACTCGCGTTTCTTACGATTGCGCTTTACGGAGAGAACGTTATACCGCTCACGCTCATAGTGCCCATGATAGCCTGGTCACGCATCAGGCTCGGCAGGCATACGATTTCACAGACCCTTGCGGGGAGTTTCCTCGGAGCGGCAACCGTAATAATCATTTTATATCTGACGAACGTCCTTTGAGCACTATAGCAAGCTTCGAACGAAGTACCGGCAGAGGAGCGAAATAAAAATGAAAATAATGCTCGTCACGGATGCTTGGCATCCTCAGGTAAACGGCGTAGTGCACACATGGAGTTACATCACGAACATCATCGGGAGGGACCACGACGTAGCTGTCCTGAATCCTTATATAGAAGGTTCGGAACACCTCCCGCTCAAGCTTCAGGGAAACATACCGATCCTGAAAAACGCGAATCAGATCGTCAGTAAATATTATGACGAGCACCTGCCCGACAGGGTGCATATAGCGACGGAAGGGAGCCTGGGCCTCGCCATGAGGCAGTTCTGCAGGAAAAACAAAATCAACTACAATACGTCCTACCACACGAGACTAGCTGACTACGGGTGGGTTCTTTACGGGGTTCCCACGTTCCTCACCTGGCTCTACGTGAGGTGGTTCCACAGGTGCAGCAGGAAAGTTCTCGTGACCACAAAGAGCATAGCAAGGCAGCTCGGACTAAGTAACTGCATCGTATGGGGTCGGGGGGTAGATACCAGGCTCTTCAATCCCGGAGACGGAGAAAAAACCGCTCGCGAAAAAACCATTATAACCGTGGCCAGGGTGAGCAAGGACAAAAATCTCGACGATTTCTGCAGAATACCCGGATACAGGAAGATCCTCGTGGGCGACGGACCTTATCTGAGTACCCTCAAGAGCAGATACCCCGACGTCGAATTCGCCGGGTACGTACCCCACAACAGGCTTAAGGACATATATACGCAGGCTCAGGTATTCGTATTCCCGAGTAGGTTCGATACGTTCGGACTCGTGATACTCGAGGCCATGGCCTGCGGCTTGCCGGTAGTGGCATACGATGTCCCGAGCCCGAACGACATTATTCAGAACGGGATCACGGGATACCTGGGAGACAGCCTGGAAGAGAACGTCGAGAAAGCCTTCAACAAACTGAGCTCCCTATCGCGCAATGCGCTCGAGTACGCTTGTACACAGAGCTGGAAATCGATCGCCGACCAGTTCGTAAATCATCTCATGTGATACCATTTAACTTAACATTCTTACCTCCCCCCGCCGGACGAATCACCGAATAGAATAAGCATGCATCGAAATGCAGATTTAATTCCGTCTTAACCGGAATATAAAATTGCCTTAACAAGAAAGCGCTAGAATAATATCATCTGCTATTTGATTGCCCGCCTCTCTCACCGGGCACTCTAAAAGATTCGGGCGGGTCCCGGCCCGCAGGGACCCGTCCTTTTTTTCCACGGCTCAACCAATTTATTTAAATATTCCAGGTCGCAATAGAACAAAGATCTAAATATCGATGCCTTATTTCTTAACACAATCTTCACACAGTCTTAACAATCGACATATAGAATTACCCCCATCAATTTCCTGGAGGGGTGAAATGGAAACGGATAATCTGGACAGATCTCTGTTGGAGAGCAAATTCGAAAGGCTAATATCGAAATCGAAAGACTATATCAACACGAGGAACGAAGGAGAGCTGGAATCACTCAGGAACGACCTGATTCATCTCAAGGTAAAGCTCGAGACAGCGATAGAAAAAAGCAGGAAGAAACAAAATCCGAATAATGTTACCGCCCTCAGACTCATGCTTTCGATAATCCAGAAACTCACGTATTCGGTACACCTTATGGAAAACCTCAAATCGAAAAAACCCATGTGTACCGATTTCGATACCAAACAGATGCTCGACGTACTGCTCCCGCATATAAGGATTCTGGTCGAGAATGAAAACTGGCGTGAAAAGCTGGATACGAAAAAACTGGAAGAAGACTACTCGTATATCGAATCTCTGGAGGACCAGCACAAGAGGGTCATGCTCACGTACCTGATCCAGGACTGGCACAACATAGACGAGGTTATAAACCTGCTGAAAATCGGCGAGCTATACAAGAATATTGCAGAAAAACTGGTAAGCCTCTCCATCATATCAAACGTATCCAACAACGGTGATAAAAGACTGAAAACATCTTAGCCCCGTCCGCAGAGGAATCCCGGCAGGTGTGACACTTACATTAATGACCGTTTTTTTCAGTCCGTCCCGCCCGCGCCGTTTTTATTGAAATCCGGCTCCGCAATATAATCGTTCAGCGCGTCAGCCCTGGAAGTGCCGTCGAGTATCCTCTCCACGATTAACGGAAGGTTGTTCTTGTAGTTCGCGTTAAATACAAAATCCGAATTTATCCAGTCGCATAATTTATTTTCGAAACCCTGTCCCAGGTTCCTGACCACAGGTATACCCAGTCTCTCAAGCGCCTCGGCGTTACACTGCTGCTCATATTGTCTCCTCATGGGAATGACCATCAGTTTTTTGCCGAGGTAGAGCGTCTCGGCGGGGGTTTCGAACCCCGCGTTGCAGAGTATGCCCTCGCACTCGGACAGGCTTCTCACGAACTCGCCGTTATTCACGGGGTAAACGGTGACGTTCGAGTCCTTATAAGGCTCTCCCTTGTGATGCTTCGAAAACACCTCCCACCTGACGTCTATCTTCTTTAACAGTCCCGAGAGGAAGCTGTAATCATAGGAAGGAAGGTAGACCGTATAATGCCCCCTGTTCTTTACATCGGAGTTTCTTATCTCCTCCCTTATTATCGGCGTGAATATAAAATCGTCGTATTCCTGGAAATGAAGTCCTATGTGAGTGGGAGACGGCGAGTACCATTTGATTATGAGCTCCTGTATACGGTTTTTTTGTCTGGGTCTCGGGATGTTCGGGGAAAGGAATGCAGCCTGGTGAGACAGCGAAACGGAGGGTGCGCCCCTCAGTTTCGACGACCATGCCGTGATCGGCTCGAAATCGCTCACTACCAGGTCATACTTGTCTACCGGTATATTATATATGTCCGAGAGCAACTTGTACGGGCTGAAGTTTTTAATAGAGTGCCAGTAGTCTATTCCGCCCCGTTTCCCAAACGTGAAACCCAGGCCCGGGAGCTTGAATTTCACTTCGAACCCGGGATCGACCTCGTGATGATAGCCGCTCACGAGAACATCGACTTCCGCATGCTTGAGAAGGTACTTGAGCAGCTCCCTGCATCGGGAGATATGACCGTTTCCCGTACCCTGAATTCCGAATAATACTTTCATACCCTGTTCAGTAAAGAAGAGCCCCTTCCATCGGGCTCCGGCCCAAATCAGTAAGTCGTCATGAATATGCCGTGCGTCCGATGAATCAATTATATTCCATGCATTTCAGCTACTTAGGTTCCTTCGACATTAGCCGGGACATGTTTTAGCGCCCTCGGTGCAACCGAGCATCCATAGCATCCAAAACCCAATTATATTCCATAAACAGAGTTATTCCAAGCATATAGGGCCGAGCAGTCCGTCCCGCAGCTAACCCATCAGCAGCGGGTTTTACGATAAGGGTATTGTATTTTTTCTGCATTAAGGGAATATTAAAAATATATTAAATGGACTCAATCGTACCGAAACGTCCTTCGTAACCCAATGTCCGTCAAAACTGGACTTTATATCCGCTTGTTTGATATAATTGATACATTTTATAAACGTGGAATTCACTGTCGCTTAATACGGATTAAATAATAAGATGGTATTAAACAGTTAACACTTAAATGCGGAGAAGCGCATGCTGGCAAAGAAAGTCATATCTTTAAAAGACACCGTAACCACATCAAACGTGCTCAGGAAAGCTTTCCGGTGGAAATTAAGACAGTTCAAACCGAAGGTGCCGCTCTACATCGAAAGCAGCAGGTTCCTAATCAAAACCGTCGAGAACAGTTTCGAGCTGGAGAAGGCGCTCAATTTAAGATACGAGGTCTTTTACAGGGAAACCCTGAATAAGGAAAATTTTTCCGGGACAGACATAGACAAGTTCGACAGGCTCTGCGATCACCTGATAATTCTCGACAAGAAACAGAATATAGTAGTGGGGACTTACAGATTCATCTCCTCGACCTTCTCCGACAAATTCTATTCCGAGACGGAATTCTCAATGGACCAGATAAAATCCGCCCCCGGCATAAAGCTCGAGCTCGGAAGGGCGTGCGTACACAAGGACTACAGAAACGGCACGGGGATAGCGCTCCTGTGGAAGGGGCTGTCGGAGTATTTCAAGAAGATAAACGCCAGGTACCTCTTCGGGTGTTCGAGCATCGGCACGACGAACATCGTCGAGATCAGCCTTATTTACAAATACATAAAAGAGCTCTACCTGTCGCCCGAAGACTTCAGGGTCTATCCCAACGAAAAACACAGGATCAAGGAGCTCGATCACTATCTGAGCGCCTTCGACAAGTTCGCCATCAGGACGGAATCGATCGAGGACTTTATCCCTCCTCTCCTCAAGAGCTATCTCAAGGCGGGATCGGTCATTTGCGGTGAACCGGCGCTCGACAAGAAGTTCAAGTGCGCCGACTTCTTCACGGTCCTTGACCTCGACCTTATAACCAAATCCTTTGAGAAGAAATACAAGGCACCTAATGATCAGGAAGTATAAGAAGCTCTTCTTTTTTTTTGTATAGTCTCATCCTATATCCTGATCGCAACGTCCTTCCGGGCGATGATAAGCGATAAGAAAAGGAAACTCGTATGGTCGACGAGATTCGCATCTTTCTACAATTCGCTCCTCGTAAAGACGTTCGGGATCAATGTCAGTGTCACTGACCGGCGGAACACCTCCCCCCGAGGCGGAAGTAACTATCTCATACTGTCAAACCACCTATCCTACCTCGACATCTTCATCATCTTCTCGATCTTTCCAGCAACTTTCATTGCGAGCGTCGACGAAGTCAAGGACACGTTCCTCCTCGGAAAGGTGACGGAGCTGAGCGGAGGCTTTTTCGTCGAGCGGAGGAACCGCTCGGGGCTGAGGAGGGAGATCGAGTCGATCACGGACATATTAAGGCTCGGCGTGAACGTAGTGCTCTTCCCCGAAGGGACCACATCGAACGGGGAGCGGGTGCTGCCCTTTAAAACGCCCCTATTGAGCATGGCCGAGAAAGGAGGTGTCGAGATCCTGCCGCTCTGCATAAGATACAGCAGGATCGACGGGGAGGAGCTCAACGAGAACAACAGGGACCTCGTCTATTATTACGGCGACATGAAATTCTTCGATCACTTTAACAAGCTGCTGACAGTTAAATCCATAGACGCAGAATTAATACTGCTTGAAAAAATCGACCCTGATGAAGCTCAGTCGAGAAAGGAGCTTGCGAGCTCTGTATACGGCATTATCAACGACACTTTCCTCAACGGCGCGGCCCCGGATAAAGCCGCCGCGCGATGAGCACCGCATATTCAATAGAGAGCATTTTCACTTTGAATCCGGCAGAAGCTGCTCAGGCTCTGACGAGGAGCGAGAGGGATTCTATATGATACGTTTGAGGAAACATATCGAACGGTTTTAATCTTTGAAGACGATAACCCGAATCTATCAACATCCTCAGATCCCTCGCGAGCGTGGCGGGGTCGCATGATACATAGATGACTTTCCCGGGCGAGAGTCGCGCAATCCCCTCGACCGCTCCCTTTGCGCCCTCTCTCGGCGGGTCGAGCACGACTATATCCACGGGCTTAGCGCCAGGGCCGGTATCTCGCAAGTACTCTTCGCACCGGGCGTTCTGAAAAATTATATTATTTATTCCGTTTAGACTCGCGCTTCTTTTCTCGAGTTCAACCGCTTTTTTACTCAATTCAACCGAAATAACACGTTCTGACGACGTCGCGAGGGGTATGGAAAAATTACCTGCGCCCGAATAGAGGTCGATGACCGTCTCCCCGCCTTTCAGCTCCGCCCACTCGACGACTGTAGAAACAAGAGCTTCGTTGACAGGCGCATTCGACTGCGTAAATAGAGAAGGTGCGGTTAGAAGCCTGAGACCGCAAACGGACAACTCGAACTCTGTCTCGTCCGCTCCCTGAACCGATACGTTTTCCGTCTCCCCGTGCCTTCTCAGGTGCCTAGCGAGCGAACCGAGAGGAGCGGGCCCGCTTCCCGGCCTGGGCGCAAGCGTTATATAAGCCTTCGTCCCGTCCGAAGACAGATATATCCTATCGAGCGGATAACGCGGGTCCCCGATAGAGGAAAGAACGTCCGACAGCCTCGCTATCGCTTTATTTATGACCTCGTCTGCGACCGGACACGAATCGATCTTTACGTTCGTCCTGCTCATCCCGCGGTAATAGCCGACGTGCCAGCCCATTCCGGAATACCATGCCGAAAGCAGGACGCGCCTCCTGTATCCGTACTCGGACGGCGAAGGGAAGATGGGCTCCGGGCGGACATCCCTGATCCCGCCTATCCTCTGAACGGTCTCTCCGAGTATGTTTTCCTTCTCCCTGAGCTGCGCTTCATAACCGAGATTTTGAAGCTGGCATCCGCCGCAGATGTGAAACACACGGCACGGAGGCTCCACCCGTTCCGAGGAAGGCTCGACCAGCGTCTCGATCACTGCTTCGGCGAATTTGCCTCTGTCTCTGGTAACCCTTATATCGACGACGTCGCGCGGGAGCCCGCCCTTTACAAAATAGACCTTCCCCTCTTTCCTCGCTATACCGCTTCCGCCGTATGCAAGCCTCTCTATCTCTACGCGCAACTCTGTCCCCTCATGTTTAAACTATAAACATGGCGTCCCCGTAGCTGAGGAACCTGTAATCCAGCCGGAGCGCCTCGTGATAAGCCCTGAAGATAAAATCCCTGCCTGCGAACGCGGAAACGAGCATAAGAAGCGTCGACCGCGGGAGATGGAAGTTCGTGACGAGTGCGTCTGAAACCTTGAATCCGTAGCCGGGGAGTATAAAGAGACCGGTCTCCCCCCTGCACGGCACGACTTCGCCCGATTCGTTTACCGAGGACTCGAGAGTCCTGAGAACAGTCGTTCCGACCGCTATCACCCTTCCGCCCCGGGACCTCGCGCTGTTAACGGCATCGGCCGTCTCTCGGGGTATCTCGCGGAACTCCCGGTGCATATCGTGCTCTTCGACGAGCTCCGATTTCACAGGCTTGAACGTGCCGATGCCGACGTGGAGAGTGACGTACGCCGTAAGCACGCCTCTCCGCTCGATTTCCTTGAGGAGCGCGGGAGTAAAGTGCAGCCCCGCAGTCGGAGCGGCTATAGCTCCCGGCTTTTCCGCATAGACGGTCTGATAGGAGACCCTGTCCCGGGCGTCGGGCTCGCGCTTGATGTATGGAGGAAGCGGCATCCTGCCCGATTTTTCTATATACGAATCCGGGGCTTCGCTGAATTCTACGAGCCACACGTCTGCGCCATTACTGAAGAGCTTTCCCGAAGGGCCGTCATCGAACCCGATCACAAGCCCCTCTCTCGGATTCCTTACGAGACATGTCCATGTCCGGTTGTCCACCTTTCCGACGAGAAGTAATTCGGCTCTTTCTCCGGATTTTTTCCTGCCGAAGAGCCTTGCCGGTATCACCTTAGTATCATTAAGTACGAGGAGGTCCCCCGTGGTGAGGAGACCGGGGAGTTCTGAGAACTTCCTGTGTGTTATTTCGCCATTCCCCCGGTCAAGTACCATCAGCTTCGAGTTCTGCCTCTCCGCGGCCGGACGGTATGCGATCCGCTCATCGGGCAGATCATAATCGAAGTCTGACGTCTTCATCGGGATCGGATCTACTTCCCCTTCTTTTCGAGGAGCTTCCGGACCGAAAGCCTGAGCGCATTCAGCTTTATAAACCCGGTCGCGTCCGCTTGGTTGTATATGCTGTCCTTCTCGAACGTGGCCAGGTCTTCTTTATAAAGAGAGTAAGGAGAGCGCCTGCCGGCGAGTATGATATTCCCCTTGTATATCTTGAGCCTTATCGTGCCTGTAACGCTCTTCTGCGATTCCTCGACCGCGGCCATGAGCATGTCCATCTCGGGGGAATACCAGAAACCGTAGTATATGAGCTCCGCGATCCTCGGGATGAGGGAGTCCCTCATGTGCATGATTTCCCTGTCCATTGTCAACGATTCGAGCGCCCTGTGAGCGGCGTGGAGTATCGTGCCGCCGGGGGTTTCATAGACCCCGCGGGACTTCATGCCGACGAACCTGTTCTCGACGAGATCGACCCTGCCTACGCCGTTAGACCCGCCTACCTTGTTGAGCACCGTGAGCAGCTCGACCGGGCTGAGCTCCTTACCGTCTACCTTCACCGGAACGCCCTTTTCAAATTCTATGTCGATATAAACGGGCTCGTCAGGCGCCCTCTCGGGTGAGACCGTCATCTCGAACATATTTTCAGGCGGCTCGGACCACGGGTCTTCGAGTATCCCGCCCTCGTAGCTCGTGTGGAAAAGGTTCCTGTCGCAGCTGTAGGGTTTCTGCTGCGTGACCGGGACGGGGATACCGTGCTTCTCCGCGTATTCTATGAGCGAGCTCCTCGAGTTGAGGTCCCACTCCCTCCACGGCGCTATCACCTTGATCGCCGGGTCGAGCGCATAATACGTGAGCTCGAAACGCACCTGGTCGTTCCCTTTTCCGGTAGCGCCGTGCGAGACGGCGAACGCCTTTTCCTTCTTAGCAATCTCTATCTGCTTTTTCGCTATGAGCGGCCTGGCGAGAGAGGTCCCGAGGAGATAAGACCCTTCGTAAACCGCAGCCGATTTTATGGCTTTGAATACGAAATCGCGCACGAACTCGTCCCTCAAATCCTCCACGTACACCTTGCTTGCGCCGGTGCGGAGCGCTTTCTCCTTCGCCTCCTCAAGGTCCTCCCCCTGACCGAGGTCGGCGACGAAGGCTATAATCTCGGCGTCGTATTCCTCAGCCAGCCATTTGAGGATGACAGAAGTATCGAGCCCGCCGGAATAAGCCAGCACTATTTTGTCGGTCTTGCTCATAATATGATATTCCTCCATTAAACCGAGACAGCTCGGACATCAAGTTTCGGATCAGATTTGTAATTTCTCTCGCAGATAAACGCCGTCACGAAGAATAATAATCAACGTGGCCAGCTATGCTCCATGCTCCGACGGGGGCCTGAGATCGTGGAGGTAAAACTTTGCGTTGTGACTCTCATAAAATTTCTCGAGCGTAAAACCTATGTACTCTATCTTCTCCTGGTCATCACCCATGTATGAGGCGCGTTTTACCTCGTCCGATATCTTGCAATTTACCGGAACGTCGTTCGAGGGCTCCTCGTGCGAGATGAACCTCAGAGTCAAATCGCCGTTCTCCATTTTGAAATCCCTGGGTATGACAAAACCAACCGCCATTTTCGCGCTGATCAGCTCTACTATAAGCAGTCTTACGACGCTCGTGCCGATCCCTTCCGTACCGCCCTCGACCTCGAACCTGTAACCGAAATAATCGAGACTCTGATTCTTTTCGTGGAGGGATCGCAGATACCAGTAGTCTTCCGAATCAACCCAGCACATAATCTGAAGCATTCTCGCCTCCAAATCCAGATCAATATTTTAGTAAGAAACCCCGTTTATTATACCCACAAAAAAATTCGCCGCTCACGGACGGGAACTAAACAAGCCCTATTACGCTCAACTGACTTCCGACCCCCTTACCTTCCCGCCTGTAGGAAAAGAAACCCGGATTACATTTAGTGCATATCCCGAGATTTTCGATATTAGCGACGCCTACCTTCTCGAGCATGCCCCTGTTTATTCCCGGAAGGTCGAGCATATATTTGAAACTATCTGTCTCCGCTAGATATTGACCCCAGTCCTCGAACCTGTCTCTGAACAGGGACGCCACGTCCTCGCCGACCTCATAGCAGCACTTCCCGACCGAAGGGCCTATAACGGCGCTGAGGTCGGAGGGTTTGAGTCCGTATTCCTCATCAATTTTCTCAAGTGTCGAGTCCAGTATCCGCAGCACCGTACCTCGCCATCCGGCGTGTACCGCCCCGGCCACTGTTCCGTCATGGTCCGTGAGCAGTATAGACACACAATCCGCCGTCGATATGCCGACGCCGATGCCCCTCAAGGACGTCACTATAGCGTCCCCCTCCGAGACCTTAGCCAGCCCCAGCGCGGCTTTGTCCCTCAGCACGAAGACCCCCTTCCCGTGAACCTGATTGAGTGTTGCCAAGCCGGAAAACCCGAAGTACCCCGCGACTTCGGAAGGGTTTCCATCGGCGTCCCTGTCCGCAAAGCCGTGAGCAACGCCGGGGAGTGAAGACAGCAGCTTTGATTTGATCCAGCCCATGATCTAGAGACTATTTTCCCCGGATTCGGCGAGAATGTTAAGGGCTTCATTCATATCCCGCGGAACGGCGGCCGTAAATTCAACGAACTTTTGAGTATGGGGATGGAAAAAGCCGATCCTGGACGCGTGGAGGGCCTGCCTTCCTATTTTCCCGGCCGCGGCGGCTACCGCCGCCGACTTATGTTTTTTGAATCCGTACACAGAGTCGGCAAGTATCGGATAGCCGTTCTCGGAAAAGTGGACCCTTATCTGATGCGTCCTGCCCGTTTTGGGCTCGGCTTCGACAAGGCAAGCGTCTTTAAACCTTTGTACGACTTTCCATAGCGTAAGCGACTCCCTGCCGGCCTTCGCCTTCGAAGACATTTTTTTCCTGTCTACAGGATGCCTCCCAATTTTAGAGGAAAATGTCCCTGAATCCTTTTTTAAATTCCCCTCGACAATGGCCAGGTATTTCTTCTCGACCGCCCTCGTCTTGAACTGATTTACGAGTGAGTTATGGGCTCTGTCGTTTTTCGCGACTACCATTACGCCCGACGTGTCCTTGTCGAGACGGTGCACAATGCCGGGTCTTATCTTGCCGCCGATTCCCGAAAGGTTCTTAAACCTGAAGAGGAGCGCATTTACGAGCGTCCCGCTCCTGACGCCCGCGCCCGGATGCACGGCCATGCCCGGAGGCTTGTCCACGACGGCTATGCAGTCATCCTCATAGAGAATGCTAATGGGAACGTCCTCGGGAACGACGTCCAGAGGCTCGGGCGCCGGCAGCGTGACCAGCACCTCTTCCCCGCATTCGAGTTTCCTCGAAGGTTTAATATGCTCACCCCCGACAAGCACGAGCCCTTTCTCTATCAAACCCTTTATCCGGGACCTGGTGAGCCCCGCAAGAAAATGGGGGAGGGCGGTGTCCGCCCTGATGCCCGAAAGCTCGGGAGGGACAACAAAGGTTTTCGTTTTCTCCTCTTTATTCATGGCAGCCGGGAAAAAAGTTATTCCGAGGGAGGATTATTTCTTTTCTCTCCTCTCCTGCATTATCTGCTTCACTGCGGTTGAGATTACGCCCGGAAGATTCTTGTTCCACCTGAGATTTCTGAGATCGAAGTCCCTCAACTGCCTTATTAAATTTATGGAGATGTGCGACGGAGTCTTCGGGTTATTGACGAGGGACAGCTTTACCTGATAGAGCCTCGCCCATCTCCTGCTGTCCGCTATCTCTCTCAGTATCTCCTCGTTCACGATCTTCGACTGGGAAATGAGCACGATTTCACTGTCGGTAAGTCTCGGGTTCTTGAGCACGGCCTTGGACACTATCCTGTTCGGGTCTTTTATCAAAATGGTCCGGGCCTCCCTGTTGCCCAGTATGGCGAGCTTGATCTTCTGGCCTATATTGAGCATGCTGATCTTCACCATTACATTCTGATTGTGGGTATCCGGCGCATGCTCTTCCTCCTCGCCGGAGTCCTCAACGAGCTCGGCGTCGAGATCAATACCGTCAAGGAACGACTCGTTCACGCCTTCGATGAGCGCGGCTGCTTCTTCGGCGGGGACGACATCCTCATCGGGAAGAGGCGTTTCTTCCCCAGGGAATCCGGTCATTGCCGACTTTTTGCCGAGATAGAGCTTCAGGAATTCGAGCACTCCGTCGAGAGTGGACCGCGTTACGGCCGGGTTTTTGCTGAGAGACTCCACTATGCCGTCTGAACGTGCGACGCGCTCATGGTTATTGGCGATGAGCTCTATGAGACCCTGGTAGTGTGTTTTTTCCGCGAGATATGCGACCGCGGCGTCCGGTGTCGAGTTGTTAAGCGCAATTTGCTGGAGGCGGCTTTCATCCTCCAGTACTCGCGCGAAATGATCGAGGAGCCCGGGGTGGGTGCCTGAATCCGTAAGCACGTTCGAAATAACGTCGGGCGGCATACCGCTCAGGGTCTTCCGGGCTTCATCCGCAACTTCCCGGTCATCGTCACGGGTGAGAACATACAGGATAAGAGTGAGATCTTTAGGTGTTGCGGGCACGAGCCCCTGAGCCGCCATCAGGCGGAGCTCTTTGGGACGGGTTTTGTCCGTGAATTGTCTCAGGGAATCAGGTAAGTTTTCAGCCATAATCTCCTACGCCGGCCGCGGTCACAAGATACAACACGGGTAAATATACCGTAAATTCGGATACCGGGACGACTGTCCGCGGTCCGTGTCCCGGCGAGGCATTGAATGACGGGGGAACCGGAGAGGCTTGACTTATTCCGTTTTTGACAACATTTCTTTATGATGCCGGAGCATCACTGATCGAGGAGGAACAGAGATGGCAGGGGATGAAAATATAGTCAGAAAGTACGAGGGAAGATGGGCGACCAAACCCGAGCAGGTCGATGAAGGCATACTGTTCAGCTTTTATTCACCCGGCGCCAGAGAGATTTTTTTATCAGGGGATTTTAACGGGTGGAAGCACGGCACTCTCCGCCTCGTCAAAGGGGGTGACAACGTTTGGCGCATCATACTCAGGCCTGCACCCAACAGGTCTTATGACTATAAGTACATTGTCGACGGGAGCTGGATCACGGACCCGAATAACCCCGACCTGAACCCCGATATTGCAGGCGGAGCCAATTCGATAATATATATAGGCGAGAAAGGGAACCTGCTTGCGAAGGACGACCCGGAGAGGCACAAATTCACCCTCGAAGGCAGGGGCATACAGCACGGCACATTCTCCTCCGAGAGGTATAAAAGGAGTTTCGACCTCTATTACGTACTGCCTCCCGGTTATAGCGGCGAGCCCCTTCCGGCGGTCATATGTCTTAATAATTACATAAAGTCCCAGGAAATAGACAGGTACTGCCGGAAATACGGATACATCGGCATACTCCCTTCGCCCGATATAGGCGGGGATTATATAAGAAAAGGCAAGCTCAACATATTTTCTGAGCTCGTAAAAGAAGTGAAGGAGCGGTTCAGAATCGACGATGACAGATTATATGTAACCGGCATGTCCAACGGAGGACTCGAGGCGTTTCTCGTATCACTATATTTCCCCGACCTGATAGCCGCGTCAGCCGTCGTGTTCGGGCCCTACAGGCTTAGGTACTATAAGGACAAAATCAGCCAAATGAATAAGGATGAGATCAAGAGATTTTTGGCGAACCTCGAATTCCCGCAGAGGATGCTCCCGAACCTAATCAACACCCCCGTGTACATTTCCCACGGCGGAGGGGACGAAGCCGTGCCTGCCGACGACGCCATAGTGCTCCACGAAATACTTGAGAAGCTCGGAACACCCGTGAAGTTCAATTTTTATCCCAAAGAAGGCCATACATGGCTCATGGTCGACGAAGACCTGCCGAACGTATTCGACTGGTTCGGGAAATTCAAACGCAATAAATACCCCAGGAGCATCTACTACACCGCCCCTTTCGGGATATTCAAGAATAAAGTTTTCTGGGCCGAATTCATGCCGTACGAGGTGACGCAGCCCGTTAGGATCCGCGTGGGCGTTACAGGAGATAAGGGCATACGCATAGATTCGGATAACGTGAAAAAGATAACATTGAACCCGTCCGAAGAGCTTATACGAATATCCGAGAACACTAAGATAGATACGGTAAGCAAAAATGCCAACATAGATTTAAATACGGATGTCAACGAAGCGGTAATCACATTTTAGCGCAATGTCCGGTATGACTATGAACAACGCAGAATCGGTGGAGCAGGAGCTTCTTTCAATACCTTTCGGGAACAGCAAGGTAGACGCCCTCTTTTACAAAAGCCCCCTGAGACCGGGCGGTCAGGAGAAAGAACCGGTCATCATCCATATACACGGGTTCCTCGGGAATTTCCTCGAAGGGAGCCAGCGCTATCTGCCGCCGATCCTTGCCGAGGCCGGTTATTCTTCTCTGTCCATAAATACGCGCATGGCCACTTTCGGCCTCTTTTTCGGATACGGGATCATCGACGATACGATTCCACAGATAGATACGGCGATCGTTTATCTGAAAAACATGGGCTATTCCAAGATTATCCTGTCAGGGTACAGCCTCGGGAGCAGCATCGTGCTCAGGTACGTATCGCTCAGGAACGACCCGGCTCAATTCCCGGCTCTCAAAGGCATCATCGCCCTTTCGACACCATACTCGACCGCAGAGACGATACGGAACAGATGGAACAAGTGGGGGAGCAACCCTTCTTACGACGAGATATACAGGAGGGTGAAAGAGACGCTCAAACCGGACCCGTACACCTCTTCCGAGGACCGCACCGTGATTATATACAAAGCCAGGGGAGATACGCTCAACCCCGAACACACGGAGCTCTACACGTACAAGACCTGGTGGTACCTGGCGGGGCCGGAAGCGGAATCCTCGAAGTGCTACAAGCAGATCGCAAGAATCAGGATACCGATACTGCTTATCCAGGGCAGACAGGACGCGGAGCTCGGACCCGGAGAAGCCGACGACCTCGCAAGAATAGCCCGTAACGCGGGCAACAGGGACGTGTCCGCGCTTTACCTGGACGCGGATCACAACTTCGACGGTAAAGAGGAGGAACTGGGGGAGGCAATAAAAAAGTGGCTCGGCAGAAGATTCGGATATAAGCAGCTTGCCCCAAAATGATCCATAGACAGCGGAAGCTCATAAACATAAATTCAAAAGACGATTTCCTCATCCACTCCCTCCTGGTCACGTGCGAATACGAGAAACCGGAAGACCTCTTCGAGACACCCATAGTGATCATGGTGCACGGGGTCCTCGGTCATTTCCTGGCGCGGGGAACCCCGCGGCAGCTGCCCCCGCTCCTGGCCGAGCGCGGCATAAATTCCTTCTCTATAAACACCAGAATGGCTCATCTGGGACAAATATTCGGCAGGGCGATATTCGACACGACGGAGTACGACATAGAAGCAGCCGTGAAATTCCTCAAAAAAGAGGGATACACGAAGATATTCATACTGGGCTTCAGCCTCGGTGCGAACCTGGCCGCTTACTATGCGGCGAACAGACCCGAGCCCGAGGTGAGGGGGCTGATACTCGAAGGCTGCGCGTATTCCCTGCCGGATTCCCAGAAAAAGAGGTGGGACAAATGGCGGAGCGTCCCGTCCTACGACGAGGTATACGAAAAGGCGAGAGAGCTGCTCGGCCCCGACCCTCTTACGAGCCCACGGGACGAGATATTCCTCGTCAACAGGGCGTGGGGCGATACGTTCAGTCCTTTCCACAATGAAATCTACACGTACAAGACCTGGTGGTTCATGAGGAGCCCTGAGGCCCATCATGCAAAAACCTGCACAGTTATCCGGAGTGTGAAGATACCTCTGCTCTTCCTTCAAGGCGTGAACGACGACATACTCGAAGAACGTGAGGCGAGGGATCTAGCCCGGCTTGCGGTGGAAGCGGGAAACGCCTCGGTCGAGGTGAGATACATAGAGAACGCACAGCACGACTGCATGGAAAACCCTGATGCCGCATCTGATGTTATAGCAGCGTGGATCGGGAGCATCGCGGGGAAAAGCGCATAAGAAGAATCCATGATCTGTATCCTGTCGGAATAACCGACTTACCCTTCAATAAACCCTCAAGAGAGAGACAGCGCATATCGGCCCGTTAGAATTCAAAGCCATGATTTGACCCGGTTTATGACGAAATTTGTAATAATTTTGATATAGTTTCAACGATTACGCAAAAAAAGTAAAATATAGAAGCAGCTTACAGAGCGGATAGCTTGTGGCATGGATTTTGCTCATTTTAATTGAAGGCATTTTATAGATCGGCACAACGGCTCTATCGATTACTTACGGCTTTTTAATTTTTTATAAAGAGAGAAGCAGACTGTTGAGTTTGGAAGACCCAGATGGTTAAAAGGCAAGTCATAAATCTAGCGGAACCCGAATCCGCCGGTGCAAAAATCGTAACACTAAAGTGGAGCGAAATTCTCGAAAGCGCATTCGAATACTACAAAGCCGATTATATACCCGCATGGGCGCTTAACCAGACACACCTCAACAGCTCAGGAGACAAGCTGTTCATATCGAAAAAGAGCAGCGAGTGGGTGAGCTGGGAGAAGATAGACGCGTCTGAACGACCCGATATCGCGACCCTCTTCGACCTTCTGCCGGACCTTCCGGAAGACGGCCAATACAAGAGGCTCATTCGAGAGCTTGTCGATGAAGGAGTAAGGGACCCGGAAGACCACTTCTGGGAGAACATGTTCTCGTACAGATCGGCGAAGGACCTTTTCGTAAACGGAAAGAGGTACAGGATCGAATGGGAAGCATAAACCTTTCGCTGCATACGTCTCCGATACAGATAAAGCCTATTCCGTAACTACTCTGACAGAGATGCGTTTTCCTCGCATAAGCTCCCTTGCGCTTCCCTGATTCACCGATATCTCGAGAAGACCTGAACTTCCTATTATTGCCACGAGCTCGCCCTTTTCGGCCTCCCCGTACGCACCGGATACGCCGTCTATACCGTGTCTGCCTGCATAAATCCGGGAGCCCGTCCCGACCGCCTTTCCCGGTATGTTCGTGATGAGGTTTCCGAAGGAATCCGCGTACAGGACCTCACCCGATATTTCATTACCATATACGGACGGCTGAGGAATCTCGAGTTTAACCGGCTCTGGCGCCTTATCGCCGAGCTCGCGAATCCCGACCCCTGATGAGATGTGAGCCGCCGCGGGGGCGAAAATGTCCCTCCCGTGGAACGTGGCGCTCACATCCTTGAGCATGTATCGTGACCTTGTGATCTCTATTGCAACCGGGCTGTCGAGGCAACCTAGCGCAGGGGAGAATATGCCGTTATCGGGTCCGACGAAGAAATAACCACCGGCCTCAATCGCAATGGGGCGCCTCGGTCCTCCCACGCCGGGGTCTACAACGGCAACGTGGACCGTCCCATGCGGAAAGCAGCCATAATAATTTCTGAGCTTGAAGGCTGCTTCGAATATATTGTACTTCTCTATCTCGTGCGTGATGTCGACGATTACCGCATCCGGGTTTATCCCGAGGATCACCCCCTTCATCACGCCCGCATAATGGTCTTTAGTCCCGAAGTCGGTAATCAATGTAATGACGTTTTTCAAGGCCCTTTGCCCTTTTGAAAAATAGTGCTAAATTGGTCGATAATTACAATAACGCAATAATAAGGAAATGAAAATGAAGCTCGCCATACTGGGGTCAGGCACATGCGTGCCTTATACGGAGAGGGGGTCGTCGGGATACGCGCTCGAGCTTCCGGGAGCCCGGATATTGCTCGACTGCGGGAGCGGGACGACGTGGAAGCTCGCCCGTGCGGGAATAAGCTATCTCGACATCGACCACATTTTTCTTTCGCACCTCCACCCGGACCATACGGGCGACCTCGTGCCTTTTCTCTTCGCCACCAAGTACGCGTTCGGGTCGCCTTACGGCTCAAGGCGCGAAAAACCGCTCAAATTATGGGGAGGGCCGGGGTTCGTGAAGTTCTTCGAAGCGCTCAAGAACGCGTACAGGGACTGGATACTGCCAGATGGGCTATCCGTAGAAGAGATCGGTATCGGCACGAGAGACTTCGGCAGATTCTCTCTGACAGCGGCAGGGGTGACGCACATAGAGAGCAGCCTCGCTTATAGAATCGACGCCGGGGGGAAGTCAATCGCCTACTCGGGCGATACGGACTACTCGGAGGCACTTATCGAGCTCGCCCGCGGGGCGGATGCGCTCGTAATAGAATGCGCGCTTCCGGATGACAAGTTGAAAAGGAGCGGACATCTCACCCCTGGCGAGGTCATTGAAATCGCGAACATGTCGGAGGCGAAGAGGATCATAGTAACGCACCTCTATCCCGCATGCGATGAAATGAATGTCGTAGAAAGGATAAGGAAAGGCGTAAACGCGGAAGTCATCGAGGCCCGCGATCTCCTCGAGATCGAGATATAAACTCCTGACCGCCGTCACACCGCATAACCGGTTGACAATAAAAGACGATACTGCTTTAATGAGTGAAGGAGGTAACGACAATGGAGCTAATGGAAGCTATAGGAAGCAGAAGGAGCATCCGTTTCTACAAACCCTGGAAGGAGGTCGAGGACTGGAAAATACAGACGATGCTTCAGGCCGCGCGTTATGCGTCGTGCCAGGGGAACTGCAACTCGACGGAAGCGATAGTCATCGATAAAAAGACCTACCCCAAAGAGGATTTCGAGAAGATAATCGAATGCGCGTCCCCCTTCAACGAGATACACCTGAGGCAGGCCCCGATAGTCATAGCGTGGCTCATAAACCTCGATGCCTGGTACCAGGAGCTCGTCCAGTCGTTCGCGGTGCTGTTTCCGGCTAGAGCGATAACGGCCGCTCACGGATGGACTTACCAGCTCCTTACAGAGGTCACTTACCCGCGCCTCATGAGCTTCCCCAAGGACAGGACTGAAGACCTGCTCAGGATCGAAGCCGGGCAGGCCATTGCAAACGCCCTTCTAGCCGCGACAGAGCTCGGCCTGGGCTGCTGCCTGCTTGCCACGGGGAGAAAACCGGCCGATTTCCCCAAGGTGCTCGGCGTTCCTGAAAATATCGTACCTATATGGCTCATGTCCGTGGGCTATGCGGCGGAATCGCCCGGACAGAGGCCGAGAAAACGGTTCGACAGGCTCTACCACCTGAACAAATACGGGAACCCCCTCAGGGAAGACGAAAAGGTCAAGCAGGAGCTTGCGCTGAAAAAGATGATACAGCCGATGGACCCGCTTCCGGGGAGGGAAGAGGAACTGAGGCATATATGCAGGATGTTCGGGCTCAAGGAAGACATGCCCGATATGCCCAGGGACAAGATAAAAGCCCTTTACGAGGAAGACTCGCCCTATTACGGCGAGCTCCCGCCGGGACTCGAGGAAAAGGGAGTCTGATACCGACAAGGAGATACCCGGAGAATATTCACGCGCGCTCGCTTTTTGAGGAGCGGGAGAGGAGCTTCATCGCGGCTTCCTTTACCTCATCCACGCTTATATCCGCAAGGCATCTCACACCGTAAGGGCACCGAGGGGTATATCCGAACCTCGTGCAGGGACTACAGTCGAGGTGCCTGTTGATCACTACGTGATTCTCCCCCCGTGGCGCCCACTTATTTTCTATGCCCGCGCCGAACAGGGACAGAGTAGGAGTTCCGACTCCGTATGCTATGTGCATGAGCCCCGTATCACCCGAGATAAATAGATCGAGCTCCGAAATAACGGCCGCCGTCCCTCCGAGCGTGGTACACCCGACGTAGTCCAAAAGGTATCCATCGATACACCTGTTTTTAAAAAATTCTGCGCCGCTCTTTTCCGCTTCGCCTCCGAGAATCACGGTGCCTATATTCTCCTCCTGGAGCCTACGCGACAGGTCCGCGAATTTATCTGCGCCCCACCTTCTTTCAGAGACCGTGGCTCCGGCGAATATGCCTACGGCCGCTTTTTTACCTTTCCTGAAGTCCGAAACTGCAGAGGTTATATCGTCATGAGATCGCAGGACGAGCGGCATGAACGGCCTATCCCTATCGAACTCGTATTTCTTCCCGGTGAGAGCCGATACGAGATTGAGAAAGCTCACGGCTTCGTAATCGTCATGACTGTAGGGGACCTTGCGCGTGTATAGCCCGGCCCTTTCATTCGTCGCAAACCCGACCCGCTCGGGGGCGCGCGCGAGGTAAGCGAGCGCAGCCGTCATGCGGTGCCACTGCTCCGTGTCTATCACTACATCGTACCCGCCCCTTATCACTCTATGGAGCGTCTCGTGGGGCTGCCTGTCGTAAAGAAGGAGGTTGTCTATATACGGGCACACGGCGAATATTCCCCAGTTCCTTTTCTCGGCGAGCACATCGATCGTATAGTCCCTGTAATGGTTCCTGAGCTCGGAAAGGGCCGGATAGAGGAGCACGGCGTCCCCTATGCCGCCCGGCCTTATGACAAGTATCTTACGGCTCTCCCTTTCCCCTGTTTTCCTGGGGCTGACCATTAATTTAGAGACCGAACAGGAGATACTTCCCAGCACACCGTCGAGTCTCTTGAGCCCTTCTATCTTCCAGTTCATATCGTTTGACCGGGCATGTTTATAGCGGTATACGCGCAGCCTGCGAGCACGCTCCGACCTCTAGTATAAATCTTGCGGGATGAATAGGGTAGGCTGAAATCGAATCTTCGGAATTATCTGCAAGCACTAAAAAACCGGAAACTGCTGCGCATCCCTGCGCAAGGAGGCAGGCCCGCTCAGTGCTTCTTGCGTCAAGCCACAGTTATATCCTCGTCGAGGTAAACGTTCTGAACGGCGTTAAGTATCTCGACGCCATCTTTCATAGGCTTCTGGAAAGATTTGCGTCCCGTGATGAGCCCCATGCCGCCCGCCCTCTTGTTAATGACCGCCGTCCTCACGGCCTGTGCGAGGTCGTCCTCTTCCCTGCCCGTGGAAGCGCCGCCTGAATTTATCAGTCCCGCGCGGCCCATGTAGCAGTTCACGACCTGATATCTAGTGAGGTCGATCGGGTGATCGGAGGTGAGCTTCGAGTAGACCTTGGGGTCGGTCTTGCCGAACTTGAGCGCGAGGAACCCCCCGTTATTCTCCGCCTGCTTCTGCTTCACTATGTCGGCCTCTATAGTGGCCGAGATATGGTTCGCCTGCCCGGTGAGGTCGGCAGATAAATGGTAATCCACCTTCTCGGTGCTGAACGCCGGGTTCCTGAGGTACGCCCAGAGCACGGTAACGAGACCGAGGGTGTGGGCGTAACTGAACGCCTCCGCGACCTCCTGTATCTGACGGTCGCTCTCCTCGGAGCCGAAGTAAATGGTGGCTCCTACGGCGACCGCCCCCATCTGAAAGGCCTGGTCCACGTTCGCGAACATTATCTGGTCGTATTTGTTCGGATAGGTGAGTAGCTCGTTGTGATTGAGCTTTACTAAAAACGGAATCTTGTGCGCGTATTTCCTCGATACCGCGCCCAGAACGCCGAGCGTGGAAGCGACTGCGTTGCACCCTCCTTCAATCGCGAGCTTGACGATATTCTCAGGGTCGAAATAGATGGGATTTGGCGCAAAGGATGCCCCGGCCGAGTGCTCTATCCCCTGGTCGACTGGCAATATGGACAGATAACCGGTGCCGGCGAGCCTGCCCGTGTTGTACATCAACTGGAGGTTCCGAAGCACGGAATTAGGCCTGTCGGAAGGAGCGTAGACCCTCTCGACGAAATCAGGGCCTGGCAGATGCAGCAAGTTCCTCGAAACGGTTTTGCACTTGTGGTCGAGCAGGTATCCGGCCTCTTTGCCGAGCAGTCTGACTACGGAATCCGTCCCTTCTTTCACTTTTGCCTTCGCCATTTTTACACTCCGTTTATTTGTTACTGATATGTGATTTTAAAGATAACACGAAATCATTTGGATGGATAGATTTTGGGGGCCTGACCGATTACAAAATTCCGAAAGCGGAAACAGATTACCCCGCGGCGAGAGAGATTTTCTCTTCCCTGTCGTTGAGTATCGAAATTCCCGGAAGCTCGTCGCCGCCCAGGAATTCGAGAAGCGCGCCGCCGCCAGTGGAAATGTGAGTGATCTCGAGATCGAGGACCTCCGCCTCCCTTATGGCGGCTATAGTTTCTCCGCCCCCGACTACGGTAGTCGCCCCCCTCCACGTGGCGAGCGCCACGGACCTTGCGAGCTGAGTTGTGCCCGCCGAGAAATCGCCTATCTCGAAAACCCCCATTGGGCCGCTCCAGAAGATAGAGCCCGTGCCCTTTATAAGATGGTTGTACTTGGCTGCGGTCTTGGGCCCGATGTCGTAGCCTTTAAGGTCGTCCGGTATCTCGCCGTCCACAACCATGCAGTTCTTCCTTCCTTCGAGATTCCCCGCGACGACATGGTCCACAGGGAGAAAAATCTTGTCGCCGTATTTATCGAGCGCTTCCTTCGCCCAGCCCACGAACTCGTCCTCCACTATGGAGCTGCCGATGTTCACGCCCTTGGCCTTTAGGAACGTATAAGCGGCCCCGCCTCCTAGCAGCACCCTGTCAGCCTTCTCGATGAGGCTCTTAAGCGCGTGAATCTTGTCCTTGATCTTGCTCCCGCCGACGATCACCAGGAACGGACGGTCCGGGTTCTCGCGGAGCCTCGTCAGGAACTTCAATTCCCTGCTGACCAGGAACCCCGCGACCCTGAGATCGAACATCGACGCCATTCCGTATGTGGAGGCGTGCTTCCTGTGCGACGTGCCGAACGCGTCGTTCACGTATATATCGGCGTATGAAGCGAGCTCTTTCGAAAACTCGGGGTCGTTGTCGGTCTCTTCCTTGTGGAACCGGAGGTTCTCGAGAAGCATCACCTCACCGGGCTCGAGCGCGTCGAGCGCCTCCCTTACCTCGGGGCCTATGACCTTCCCCGTGAACTTGACAGACTTCCCGAGAAGCTCGGACAGCCTGGTTGCTATGGGTTTTAACGACAGGTCGGCGATCGCTATCCCCTTGGGCCTCCCCAGGTGGGACCCGAGTATAACTTTCGCCTTTCTTTCGACGAGATAGTCTATGGTCGGTAAGGCTCTTCTTATCCTGTAATCCTCGCTAATCTTTCCGTCCCTAATCGGAACGTTGAAGTCCACCCGTACAAACACTCTCTTGCCGTGGAATACGGAATCGGGAAGGTCGGATATAACGAGCTTGTCCATCACATTTTTTCTCCTATGAATTCAAGCAGATCGACCACTCTCGACGAATAGCCGTACTCGTTGTCATACCAGCCGATGACTTTCACCAGATTGCCGTCGACGACCGACGTGAGCGCGGAATCGAATACCGCCGAATGCGGGTCGCCAATGAAATCCGAAGAGACAAGCTCCTCGTCAGAATACCTGAGATAGCCTTTGAGCTCCCCTGAAGCCGCCTGCCTGAATTTCTCGTTCACCTCTTCGGGGCTAGTGTGCTTTTTGACTTCGCACGTGAAATCGACAACTGAAACGTCAGCTGTCGGGACTCTCATTGCGACCGCGCTCAGCTTGCCCTTTAACTCGGGGAATATAATCTGGATGGCCCGCCCGGCTCCGGTATCGGTCGGAATAATGGAGAGCGCCGCCGCCCTCGCCCTTCTCAAGTCTTTATGCGGGGCGTCGAGTATCCTCTGGTCGTTCGTATAGGAATGAATGGTCGTCATCTCGCCCCTTACGATGCCGAAGCTCTCGTGGAGCACCTTGACGATGAGCGCGAAGCAGTTAGTGGTGCATGACGCGTTAGAAATGATATGGTGCTTTTCGTTGTCGTAACCCTGCTGGTTTGTACCGAGTACGGTCGTGAAATCGACCTCGCCCTTGGCGGGCGCAGTAATGACCACCTTCTTCACTGTTTTGCCGAGGTGGGCCGATGCCGCTTCCTTCGTCCTGAATACGCCGCTCGCCTCAGCCACTATGTCCGCCTTAACGTCTTCCCACGGGATATTCTTAGGGTCTTTTTCGGAAAACACCCTTATCGCTTTACCGTCGACGAGTATGTGGCCGTTCTCGGATTTGACCTCGCCCTTATAAGGGCCGAATATGGAATCGTATTTGAAGAGATGGGCAAGCGTTTTGGAATCCGAGATATCGTTGATCCCCACAAACTCCAGATCCTTTCGTCCCACCCCTATGCGCAGGATGTGCCTGCCGATCCTCCCGAACCCGTTAATGCCGACCTTGATAGACATCTAAAAACCCTCCGGAACTCCCGTTTTTTAGTACTATTAAAGAATAAAGCCTAAAGAAAGTACCCTTTCAAACAATTTGAGTCAAGGTATGTGAGAGAGAGTTAAAACCCCATATAACTATACCATCGATAAAGGAAAATCTCCAAAAACTTGTATTTGACAATTTTACCGTTTATTTTCAATCCTTATCATGAAAAAGAAAGCGGCGATACTGGGAGCGAGCGGCTACACGGGCGGCGACCTGCTCAGGTTCCTGCTCATGCACCCGCACGTGGAAATCGTTTATTTAACGGCTGATAAGCACTCAGGAAGGAATATTTCCGACGTATTTCCCCACCTTCGCGGGTTCCTCGACCTGAGACTCGAGCCCCTCGATCCAAGTGCGCTGCCGGAGGATATTGACGTCGTTTTTCTGGCCCTGCCCCACGGGGAATCAGCAAGAGTCGTCAAAGAACTCTATAAGAAGGACTTAAAAATTATAGACCTTGGGGCGGACTTCAGGCTGAGTCACGTAGGCTATAAGGAGTGGTACGGCGAGCACCCGTGCCCCGAGCTAATAGAGGAAGCCGCGTACGGGCTTCCCGAGATCAACAGAGGCAAGGTAAAGAAGGCTAAATTAATAGCGAATCCGGGGTGTTATCCCACTTCCGCCATACTGGGGCTTGCGCCGCTACTCAAAGAAAAACTGATCGAGCCCGATACGATCGTGGTCGATTCCAAGTCGGGCGTATCGGGAGCCGGAAGGTCGCCCTCGCTCGACTACCACTTCTGCGAAGTGAACGAAGGGGTCAGGGCGTACAAGGTCGGGGAGCACAGGCATATGCCCGAGATCGAGGAAGTGCTCTCGATTTATTCCGGAAACGGCGTGCACGTATCGTTTACCCCGCACCTCATACCGATGGACAGGGGCATACTCTCGACCATATACGTAAAATTGAAGAAGAAAAGGACTACCGGACAGCTCATAAGTCTCTACGAGGAGCATTACGGAGGGGAGAGGTTCATAAGGATATCACCCGAGAATGTCTATCCGTCAACGTCGCAGGTGAGAGGCTCCAATTTCTGCGATATAGGCATGAGGGCTGACGAGGGCAAAAAAACGGCGGTAATAGTCTCGGTCATAGACAATCTGGTCAAAGGCGCCTCCGGAGCAGCCGTTCAGAATATGAACGTCATGATGGGGTTCGAGGAATCGGCCGGGCTCGAGGTGCCGCCGGTATTCCCCTGAGTATTCTGCGCTCTTAAATCGCCGCGGAATTCCTGCCGCGGGTTTTTCTTATCCTCTCGACCGCTCTCGGGATAATTTCGGCCGCGCTCTCTATATCCTCTTCTCCCGTAAACCTTCCCAAGCTGAATCTCACCGATGACGCGGCTTCCGCCCGTGAGAGGCCCATCGCCGTGAGCACATGAGAGGGGTCTACCTTGCCTTCCGAGCACGCGGAGCCCGTCGATACCGCAACGCCTTCAAGGTCAAGCGCCATCGAGAGCGAATCGCCGCTCACGCCGTCTATAAACACATTTAGGGTATTCCAGAGAATCCTGTCTATATCGCCGTTCAGTTTCACGCCGCCTATAATAGACGAGAGCCTTTCCCAAAGCCCGTCCCTGAGCGGCTTTATCCTCATTTCATCTTCCTTCATCTCGCGGAGAGCGATTTGAGCGGCCATGCCCATGCCCGCAATTGCAGGCACGTTCTCCGTGCCCGAACGCGCGCCCCTTTCCTGTCCTCCGCCGTGTATAAGAGGGCGGAGCGGAATCTTCTTATTAATTCCGTCCCTCACGTAAAGCGCGCCCGCGCCCTTGGGGCCGTAGAACTTGTGAGCGGATATGGTCAGGATATCGGCGGGAATCTGTTTCACGTCTATATCTATCTTTCCCGCCGCCTGCACGGCGTCCGTATGGAATATAGCCCCCTTTTCTTTTACTATGCGGGCGACTTCATTGACGGGCATGACCGCTCCCGTTTCGTTGTTGGCGAATATGCATGATACCAATAACG
This sequence comes from Thermodesulfobacteriota bacterium, assembly GCA_040754335.1. NCBI lineage: Bacteria > Pseudomonadati > Thermodesulfobacteriota > Thermodesulfobacteriota bacterium. The sequence continues at coordinate 520,598 of JBFMCV010000003.1, forward strand.
TGTCGTCGGAAATGGAGTCGCTTAACTCGTCGAAGTCGATAATTCCGGAAGAGTCCACGCCCAGATAAGTGACCCTGAACCCGTCACGCTCGAGGAACCTGAACGTCTCGAGCACCGACTCGTGCTCTACAGCCGTCGTAACGAGATGGCTCCCCTTTTCCTTTAAGCCGTAAGCCGCTCCCTTTATCGCGAAATTGTTGCTCTCGCTCCCGCCCGAAGTGAAGAATATCTCCCGCGGGCTCGCCCCTATAAGCCCTGCCAACTGCTCCCTCGCGCGGTCGAGCGCACCCTTCCCCTTCATGCCGAACGAATGAATGCTCGAAGGGTTCCCGAAGCCGTCCCCGAGATAGGGCATCATCGCTTCAAGCACGCGCGGGTCGAGAGGTGTAGTAGCGTTGTAATCGAGATATATTTTTTTCATCGCGCTCAGGACATTAAGTTTACATTAGAGCGGGATAATTCGTAATTCGGACTCACTGGGTTTGGGTGCCGAGAAGGCATTCATACTCGTCTTTTACGATCCGGATGAATTCCAAAGCGAGTTTCGAGGGCTTCCTGTCCCTGTGCCACGCCGCGACCACCGTACGCCTGGGGGACTGGCCCCTGATCGGCCTGTAAACGCACCTGTTGGAGGCATCCGTCATGACGAGCATCTTAGGCACGAGCGACACCCCGCTCCCGAAGGAGACGCAGTGCTGTATAGTCGACAGGTTCCACGTGCGGCAGACTATATCCGGGTTTATCTGCCTCTCGTAGCAGAAATTGTTTATCTGCTCGCCGAGGCAATGCTCCTCGTCGAGAGCGATGAACGGGATACCCTTCAGATCCTCAATCGTCACGTCCTCCGATCCCGCAAGCTCGTGAAATGGCGATATGGCGAGTATTAGGGGGTCTTCGAAAAGAGGCTCCGTCCTTATCAGTCTCTCTTCGATAGGGAGGCTCATCACGGCGAGCTCTATCTCGAGCCCGATCAGGCTTTTGATCAGTCTTTCCGTGAGGTTTTCGTTTACTGAGATTTGGGCCCCGGGAAAGGATTCATGAAACCTTTTGAGGACGCCCGGAAGAATGTAAGGCGCAATCGTCGGTATAAGCCCTACGGAAAGCTGCCCCTTGCCCGAGCTTAGCTCCTCAGTAATCCCGGACTTTATGTCTCCCGCTTCCCTTAGTATGAGCCTCGCCCTCGGGAGGAGCGCCCTCCCCGCTTCAGTGAGAACGGTGTTTCTGCCGAGCCTTTCGAAGAGCTTCTGACCGAGCTCCTGCTCAAGCTTTTTTATCTGCTGGCTTAGAGAGGGCTGAGCGACAAAGCACATCCCGGCAGCCTTGCTGAAACCGCCCGTCTCCGCGACCGCGACAAAGTATCTAAGCTGATGAAGCTCCATATCGAGACGCCCTCACGCAAACTATACAGTCTGAGACTGAATATCCATAGTCATTACCTATAGATATTATAGATAATTCATATTTGACGTCTATAGCTCGTCCGATTAATAATATTAATGCAAGGAGACAACCAAACAGGAGGTAACAAAAAAATGAGTGATAAAAGTACACTTACAACGTCACATGACAGTACTAAGGGAAAGATTATTACTGACGGTGAAAGCAAGTGCCCGTTCACGGGCGGAATGCCGAAGCACGGCGCCGGGGGCGGCACTTCAAACCGGGACTGGTGGCCGAATATGTTGAGGCTGAACATCCTGCGCCAACACTCTTCTTTATCCAATCCCATGGGCGCCGAGTTCAACTACGCCCGTGAGTTCAAGACCCTCGATCTGGATGCAGTGAAGAAAGACATCTTCGATCTTATGACCACGTCCCAGGAGTGGTGGCCGGCCGACTACGGTCACTACGGGCCGCTCTTCATCCGGATGGCGTGGCACAGCGCGGGAACTTACCGCATCACTGACGGCCGCGGCGGCGGGGGCTCCGGAAGCCAGCGCTTTGCGCCGCTCAACAGCTGGCCCGACAATGCTAACCTCGATAAGGCGCGCCTGCTGCTCTGGCCGGTCAAGCAGAAATACGGCAGAAAAATTTCCTGGGCCGACCTGATGATCCTGGCCGGCAACTGCGCCCTCGAATCCATGGGCTTAAAGACATTCGGTTTCGCCGGGGGACGCGAGGATATTTGGGAGCCCGAGGAAGATATATACTGGGGCTCTGAAGCCGAGTGGCTTGGAGACAAGCGTTACTCAGGCGACAGGGAGCTCGAGAATCCCTTGGGCGCCGTTCAGATGGGCCTAATCTACGTGAACCCCGAAGGACCGAACGGAAATCCCGATCCCATCGCTGCGGCCCGCGACATCCGCGAGACCTTCGGCCGCATGGCTATGAATGACGAAGAGACCGTAGCGCTCATTGCCGGCGGACACACGTTCGGCAAAACCCATGGAGCCGCCGATCCGCAGAAATATGTCGGTCCCGAACCCGCTGCCGCGGGCATCGAGGAGCAGGGACTAGGGTGGAAAAACAAGTTCGGCAGCGGCAACGGAGACGACACCATTACAAGCGGACTCGAGGGCGCATGGACCACAACCCCTACCAAGTGGAGCAGCAACTATTTCGAGAACCTGTTCGGTTACGAATGGGAGCTGACGAAGAGCCCTGCGGGCGCGCATCAGTGGAAGCCGAAGAACGGAGCGGGCGCCGGCACGGTGCCCGATGCGCACGACCCGAAAAAGAGCCACGCGCCGTTCATGCTTACGACGGACCTTTCCTTGCGGATGGACCCTGTATATGAGCCGATTTCGAGACGCTTTTACGAGAACCCGGACGAGTTCGCGGACGCCTTCGCACGGGCATGGTACAAGCTAACGCACCGCGATATGGGTCCGCGCGCGCGCTTGCTCGGCCCGGAGGTGCCTGAGGAAGAGCTCATCTGGCAGGACCCTATCCCGGATGTTACGCATAAACTGATCGACAATAAGGACATCGCCGCGCTTAAGGCTAAAATCCTCGCCTCGGGCCTGTCCGTGTCCCAGCTGGTATCGACCGCCTGGGCGTCGGCATCGACGTTCCGCGGCTCCGATAAACGCGGGGGCGCGAACGGCGCGCGCATTCGCCTCGCGCCGCAGAAGGATTGGGAAGTAAACAATCCGGCCCAGTTAGCGAAAGTGCTGGAGACGCTCGAAGGCATACAGAAAGAGTTCAACGCCCGAGAGACCGGGGGCAAGATGGTTTCACTCGCAGATTTGATCGTTCTCGGCGGATGCGCAGGCATCGAACAGTCGGCGAGGAACGCCGGTCATAAAGTAACAGTTCCCTTTACGCCCGGACGCGCCGACGCGTCGCAGGAGCAGACAGACGTCGAATCCTTCGCCTACCTCGAGCCGGCTGCGGACGGATTCCGCAACTACCTGTCCGGATTCGCGCTGCGGGCGGAGGAGATGCTGGTCGACCGGGCGCAGCTCCTCACGCTGACCGCCCCAGAGATGACGGTTCTAATTGGCGGCCTGCGCGTGCTTAACACCAACTTCGATCAGTCCCGGCACGGCGTCTTCACTAAACGCCCTGAGGCGCTGACCAATGACTACTTCGTCAACCTGCTCGATCTGGGCACGACATGGAAAGCGACATCCGATACCGGAGAACTGTTTGAAGGCCGTGACCGCAGGACAGGCGAGCTCAAGTGGACCGGCACACGAGTCGATCTCATCTTCGGCTCGAACTCGGAGCTCCGGGCTATCGCCGAGGTCTACGCATGTGAGGATTCTCAGGAGCTGTTTATGCATGACTTTGTGGCGGCGTGGACCAAGGTGATGAATCTCGACCGCTTCGACATGGCCTGATTACGGAAGCGCCTTAACCTCAAATATGACGGTCGGCCGGAAATAATCGGTCTAACATGGTTTCGATAAATGAGTCGCGGTGATGAACCCTCTACCCGGGAGTGTTCATCACCGTTTTTTTTGTCATATTTCAAATCCCTCCTCCTTTCAGTAAACCGGGCGACGCCGAACGAGCGGAAAATGCCGCAATTCAGAAATACGTAAAGTATTGACCCGGCTCTAAGAATATGTAATTATTAAATTTTGGTGGGTCATACATATGATAATCACGGTTAACTGGCTGAGGGAATACGTCGACTTCGGGATCACTCCGGAAGAGCTTGCTGACAAGCTCACGATGGCGGGGCTCGAGGTGGAGTCGGTCGAGTACCGCGGGAAAGGTCTCGAGAACGTGGTCGTAGCGCAAATCCTCGGAATGAAGCCTCATCCCGATGCGACGAAGCTCTCCCTCTGCGATGTCACGGACGGAGAACACAGCTACGCCATAGTTTGCGGGGCGAACAACATGAAGCCCGGAGACAAGGTCGCGCTCGCAAAAATCGGCACCAGCCTCCCGCCCGGACCGAAATTCCCCGAAGGCATGACGATCAGGAAAGCCAAGATCAGGGGCGAAGTGTCGGAAGGGATGCTCTGCGCCGAGAACGAGCTCGGCCTGGGAGAAGAGAGCGACGGAATAATGATCTTACCCGCCTCAGCGAAACCGGGAGCGAGACTTATAGACGAGATGGGACTTAACGACGTCGTATTCGGGATCAACGTCACGCCGAACCGCCCCGACTGTTTGAGCGTGGTCGGCATTGCGAGGGAGGCGGCCGCATTACTTGGAAAGGAATTAAAATACCCCGGCTTTGCCGTCACCGAATCGGGCGGCGATATAAATCAGCTCGTGAAAGTGGAACTCCTCGACAGCCAAAAGTGCCCGAGATATTCCTGCCGGGTGATAATGAACGTGAAAATCGGCCCTTCTCCCGCGTGGCTCAAGTCGAGGCTCGAATCCTCGGGCGTGAGGTCGATAAACAACGTCGTTGACGTGACGAACTACGTGCTTCTGGAGCTAGGCCAGCCGCTCCACTCATTCGACTACGACCTAATCGAAGGGAAAAAAATAATCGTCAGGGCAGCGGGCGAAGGTGAGGTTTTAACGACCCTCGACGGAGTCGAGAGGAAGCTCACGCCGGAAGACCTGCTCATATGCGACGGCAAACGGCCGGTCGCGCTTGCGGGCGTGATGGGCGGGGCGAACACGGAGGTGTCGGACGGCACGACGAACATTCTCCTCGAAAGCGCGTACTTCGACCCGACCACAGTAAGAAAAACGTCGAGAAAGACCGGGCTCAAGTCGGAATCCTCATACAGGTTCGAGAGGGGGGTAGATCCGAACGGGGTGACGAAGGCGCTCGACAGGGCGGCCGAGCTAATCAGGGAATTGTCCGGAGGAGAAGCCGCAAAAGGCAGAATAGACGAATACCCGGTAAGAATAGAGCCAAGGACTGTAAGTCTTACTCTCAAGCGCGTCAATTCGATCCTCGGCACCGGCATCGACGCGGGGGAGATCAGGCGGATATCGGAAGGGCTCGGTTTCGAAAGTGCTGCGTCATCGAACGGGGAGATCGTATTCCGCATCCCCACGTGGAGGGTAGACGTCGCGAGGGAAATCGACCTGATCGAGGAAGTCGCTAGGCATCACGGCTACGGCGGCATTCCCAGCACGCTCCCGCCCGTAATAATGAAATCGGAGGGGGTAGACCCCGCTAAAAAAGTCGAGAGGAGGTTCAAGGAGATATTCGTCTCGGGAGGGTTCTCCGAAGCGATAAACTTCAGCTTCGAAGACTACGAGATACTCACGCTTTTCGGAAAGACCGAAGCGCTCAGGATACTGAACCCGCTCTCGAGCGAGGGAGCCGTAATGAGGACGAGCCTGCTGCCCGGTCTCATAAGAAACTGCGTGCTCAACCTGAACAGGCAGGAGCAGAACGTGAGACTGTTCGAAATCGGGAAAATATTCATACCGTCGGGGAAAGGCGAGCTCCCCGTAGAAATAACTAAATTGGCCGCGGCTGCAACCGGAAGAAGACAGCCGGAACTCTGGGACAAGGAGGAATTCGACTTCTACGATTTTAAAAGCATGCTCGATAAGGGGTTCGACGCCCTGTCGATCTCGGGGATAGTCGAATTCCGCCGGGCAACGGAAACCGGATTCCTCCACCCGGGCAAATCCGCAGCGATATCGGCCGGGGACAGCGAGTGCGGTTTTATAGGCGAGCTGCACCCGGACCTGAGAGACAGGCTCGAAATCCCGAAAAGCCTCTATGTAATGGAACTCGATCTGGACAAGATAACCCTGAAATTCAGCGAAACGAAAAAAGCGTTCACGCCGCTCCCCAGGTTCCCCTCCGTAAGAAGGGACATAGCGCTGATCGTCGACGAGGAAACGCCCGCGAGCAGTATTCTGGAAGAGATCAGGAGGCTAGATTCAAAGCTTATCGAGGACGCCCTGGTGTTCGACGTGTTTACGGGAAGCCCGGTGGAAAAAGGAAAAAAAAGTGTCGCGGTTTCATTGCATCTGAGGGCTCATGACAAGACCCTCACGGAGGAAGAAATAAATAAAGTACAGGATAAGACAATTAAAAAACTTCAATTGGCTCTCGGGGCCGATTTGCGTACAATATAATAAACAGGAGGGGTAAGAAACATCATGACGAAAAAAGAACTCGCTGATGTTATACATACCAAGATCGGACTCTCCAAGAGGGAGTCTGCGGAAATAGTCGAGTTTTTCTTCGAGGTGGCAAAAGAGAAGCTAAGCAGGGGCGAGGGCATAAAGCTTCCCAGGTTCGGCAGCTTCCGCGTACAGAGCAGGAAAGCCAGGAAAGGAAGGAACCCCGCCACCGGCGAAACGATAGAGATCGCCGAGAGACGCGCTGTCGTATTCAAACCCAGCAGGTTTCTCCGCGACGCCATCGACAAGCAGACAGCTTGATGAATGAGGCAGATCTATAGTTTCTTCAGGCAAAACATTATAGCCGGTATCCTTATCACCGTTCCGTTCGGGCTTACTCTATTCATCTTATACACGATCGGCAGATGGATTGTGGAGTTTGTGAACTCTGCACCCAAGCTGATAGGAGGATTGCTCGCCGACCTCCCCGGCATCGTTGAAGTAGTTACGTTTCTAATCAGTCTTATCGGCACCTTGCTGATAGTGCTCCTGATCGGCGCAATAGCGAGAAACATAGTCGGAGGGAAGCTAGTCAGCTTCGGGGAAGCTATCATATCGAAAATACCTTTAGCAAGGACCATATACCTCGCGACCAAACAGGTAATCGAGACTCTGTTTATAGGCACCGGCATGAAAAACCTGAAGAGGGTAGCCCTTTTTGAGTTTCCGAGAAAGGGCATATACTCGATCGGGTTCATAACCGGAACGCTCGAGCATGGGCAGCAGCAAAACCAGTCAGGCAAAAAACTCATTAGCGTCTTCGTCCCCACGACTCCTAATCCGACGAGCGGCTACTACATCATGCTTCCCGAAGAGGAAATAACCGAGCTTTCTATCTCCATAGAGGACGCTATCAAGATAATAATGTCAGGCGGACTTGCGGCAAACATCATCGAAAATGCTCTCCCGGGTAAAAACAACAATTAACAAGTACAAGATGCTCGATCCCGGAGACAGAGTTGTCGTCGGGGTTTCGGGAGGCGCCGACTCGATAGGGCTCCTTCATTCCCTCCTAGAGCTAAAGGAATACAAAGCGGAACTGATCGTCGCACATCTGAATCACGGCATCAGGGGCAGGGAAGCCGAGCGGGACGCGGTATTTGTGAAACGAACGGCCGAGTCCCTCGGCCTTAAATTCGCGCTCGGCAAGGCCGACGCGCCGGGTTACAAAAAAGAAAAAAAACTATCTCCGGAAGAGGCGGCGCGGATACTCCGCTACGAATTCTTCGAGAAAACGCGAAGGAAATTCGGAGCGGACAAGATAGCGACAGCCCATACGCTCGACGACCAGGCGGAAACCGTGCTGATGAGGCTCATGAGGGGGAGCGGAGCGAAGGGGCTTTCGGGCATACCCCCGGTCTCGGAGGGCGTGATAATAAGGCCGCTTATCGAAACCGCGCGCGCGGAAATAGAAAAGTACCTTGAATCGAAGGGCGTCGGGTGGATCGAGGATTCGACGAACAAGCTGAGAGAGATACAGAGAAACAGGATAAGGCTCGATCTGATTCCCGAGCTCGAGACCTATAACCCCAGAATAAGGGAGACCCTCGCGCGGACCTCCGACCTCATGAGGATCGAAGAGGACTACATAGACCGCGAAGCGAAAAGGTATTTCGCGCGTATCTTCGCACCGGACGTGCGCGGACTCAAGGTAGACCTGAGAAAATTCAAAAGGCTCCATCAGGCGCTAAGGCTGGGCATATTGAGACTCGCAATCGAAGAGCTTAATAAAGGACTCAGGAACATTACATCTCTGCACCTTCTCTCCGCGGACGAGTATTTAACCTCGGGCGCAGTATCGGGCGAAGTGGAATTCCCGGACACGATAGTAATCGCCAAGGGTTACGATTCGTTCCTCGTAACTACCAGGTCAGGTCTCGAGCGCAAATTTTCCTATTCCATCGGCTCTCCGGGGAAATGGAGATTCCCCGAGTTCGAGGTCGATATAGTGGAGGTGACGGCCGAGACGCTCGAGGAAAAGAGGGAAGACATCGTCTATCTCGACTCAGGCAAGCTAGCGTTCCCGATCGAGGTAAGGAACTTCAGGGCCGGGGACAGCTTCATACCACTCGGGATGAAGGGCGAGAAAAAGCTGAAAAACTTCTTCGTGGACGAGAAAATCCCCCGGTTCGAGAGATACAGGATACCGATATTCACGAGCAGAGGAGAGATTTTCTGGGTCGGGGGCATGAGGATCGACGACAGGTTCAAGGTAAGGCGGAAAGGAAACAAAGCGCTAAAGCTGAGCCTCCGTATGCCGTGACTCTTCCGGCAGATCGTTTCACGCTCACTTACCTGAATTAAGCGCCAGATAGGAAGCGCCTATAATCCCCTCGTCGTCACCGAGCACGCTTTCCATTACCTTCACCCTCTCCGCAGGGGCCCTGAGCGCCCTTCGCTTGAGCTCGGCAAGCGCCCTCTCGATAAACAATTCCCAGGCCTGCGACACGCCCCCGCCTATCACTATCATTTCTACGTTGAGTATATTCACGAGGCTCGCCATCCCTATCCCGAGCGCGATACCGAACTGCTCCCAGATGCCGAGCGCAACCCTGTCGCCTTCCTGAGCGGCTTTCATCACCACTTCGGGAATTCTTCCCGGATCTTCGTCCTTAACCAGTTCCCCGAGCGCCGTTTCCGCGTCCGGGTCGGCGAGCGCCTCTTTTACCATGCGCCTTATCCCTGTCGCCGATGAATAGACTTCGAGGCACCCGTAATTTCCGCAGTTGCATTTAGGTCCTCCGGGATAGATCGTCATGTGACCGACCTCTCCGCCGAAGCCGTCCGCACCCCGCCACAGCTTTCCGTCTAACACTATCCCGCCGCCGACCCCTGTTCCGAGCGTGATCATCACGAGCGAGTCGACATCGCGGCCGGCCCCCATCCACCACTCCCCGACTGCGGCGCAGTTGGCGTCGTTTTCGATGATCACCCCGATCCCGTCCCCGAGCCTTTTGCGGAGACTCTCCCTTATTGGGTAGTTGTTCACGTTCGATATATTGGGCGCCTGCGTGATTATCCCGGTCTTGAAATCGATAATTCCCGGTATCCCGAATCCTACTCCGGATACGTCCTCGCCCTCACTCACGCTCCGGATCAGGCTCGCCAGGTTATCGATTACCGCCTCAATACCCTTATCCGCCTGTGACGCTATCTTCATGCGTCTGAGTATCTTCCCGTCCGCACTTACGACAGCCCCTCTTAAGTTCGTTCCGCCGACATCTATTCCTATAACCTTCTTTCCCATCACTAGTTTCTCGTCCGTATAAAAATATGCCGATCCATGCTGTAAAATATCATCCATACCAGCGTTTGTGTAAAGACGGAGAATAAAAAATAGATGGATTTCGAATTCACCGAAGAACAGAAGATGATAAGGAGTGTTGCGAGGGAATTCGCCAGGAAGGAGATCGCCCCTGCTGCAGCTCACTACGACAGGACTGCGGAGTTCCCGCATGAAATTCAGCGCAAGGCGCGGGAACTGGGACTCATTAACGTCATCATACCCGAAGTGTACGGCGGCTCGGGGCTTACGGCGGTCGAAATGATAATCGTCGCCGAAGAGCTCGCGTGGGGCTGCGCTGGCATCGCCGTAGGCGGTATCGCCATCAACACGCTCACGGCGCAGCCTATACTGCTTGCGGGCGCGGAGGAGCAGAAGAAAAGGTATCTCGGTATCCTCTCCGAAGGGTTCGGTTCATACTGCGTCTCTGAGCCGAACGCGGGCTCCGATGTAGCCTCCATGCACACGAGCGCGCGGAGGCTTAAAGACAAATACATACTCAACGGTAAGAAGACCTGGATATCAAACGCGAACGAGGCGGCTTTCTACGTCGTATTCGCCAAAACGTCCCTTGATGACGGACACAGGGGGATCAGCGCTTTCATTGTCGACAGGGACGCGCAGGGAGTCGAGGTATCGAAGAAATTGCACAAGATGGGGCAGAGGGCGAGCGACGCGTGCGAGGTCACGTTCAATGACGTCGAGCTTCCGCCGGAGTCGCTTCTCGGTGGAGAAGGCGAAGGGTTCAAGCTCGCCATGAAGGTATTCGACCATACGAGGCCCCTTATCGCCGCACTCGGCGTGGGAGTCTCCCAGCGCGCGCTCGACGAGTGCATAAGCTATTCGAGAGAGAGGGAGGCGTTCGGCAGGCCTATACTCGACTTTCAGGGCGTGAGCTTCAAGATAGCGGAGATGGGCATGCGGACAGAAGCAGCGAGGCTCCTCGCTTATAACGCCGCCTGGAAGGCGGCTAAGGGAGAGAGGAACACGCTCGAAGCCTCCTATGCAAAGACCTTCGCCTCCGACACCGCCATGTGGGCGGCGACAGAAGCAGTCCAGATATACGGGGGCTACGGCTATTCGGAAGAATATCCGCTCGAGAAGCTGATGAGGGACGCAAAGGTGCTGCAAATATACGAGGGCACGAACGAAATACAGCGAGTAGTAATGGCGAAGGAGCTGACGAGAGAATGAATGAACCCGTTATTATAGACGCGATACGCACGCCTGTCGGAAGGAACCGGGGAGCGCTCAGGAACATTAGACCCGATGAGCTATATGCCATGCTCATCGGCGAGATGCTGAAAAGGACCGGGATAGGAGGGCAGAGGATAGACGACGTAATCACGGGCTGCGTGACTCAGTACGGCGAGCAGGGAGCAAATATCAGTAGGCTGGCAGTGCTGCTTTCACCCCTCCCCTCGTCCGTCCCGGCCGTTACGCTCAACCGCATGTGCGGATCGAGCCAGCAGGCTGTCCACTTCGCCTCCCAGTCGATAACCGCGGGCGACGCCAGGTATGTGCTTGCGGGCGGAGTGGAGTCCATGACACGCGTACCGATGTTCTCCGACATAAACGGAGGCTTCGAGAATCTCAATCCCGGGATCGGAGAAAAATACGAGCTCATTCATCAGGGACTATCAGCAGAGCGCATAGCGGCAATATACGGCATCGGCAGACAAGAGCTCGACAAGCTCAGTTACCAGAGCCATCTGAGAGCCGCGCACGCAGCCAGGTCAGGTTATTTTAAAGAGCAGATCATACCCGTCACGGGAGTAGACGCGGAGGGTAAGCCGTTTGTTCTCGATTACGACGAAGGGATAAGATTTAAGCCCGACCTCGAAAAAATGTCCTCACTCCCTCCGATCTTCAGAAGCGGGGGTGTTGTTACGGCAGCCAATTCGAGCCAGATTTCGGACGGAGCCGCGCTCCTCCTGATCGCCGATCGCGAAACATCAGTCGCCGACGGTTTCAAACCGCGGGCAAGAATCCGGACAAGGGTGGTTTTAGGCGGAGACCCCACGCTCCAGCTTATAGAAGTCATACCCGCAACGATGAAAGCCCTCCTGAGTTCAGGGCTCAATTTGCCGGATATCGACGTAATTGAAATCAACGAGGCGTTCGCATCGGTCGTGCTCGCATGGTCGAAGGAGCTCAAGCCCGATATGGCGAGAGTAAATCCAAACGGCGGGGCGATAGCCCACGGCCATCCATTAGGCGCTACAGGGGCCGTGCTCATGACGAAGCTGCTTAACGAGCTCGAGCGCATAGACGGACAGTTCGGGCTACAGGTGATGTGCATAGGGCACGGCATGGCGACCGCGACCATAATCGAAAGACTCCGATAAATTTCAAGGTAAGGGAGATGAAGTTTGAGTGAACGGATCAAGCGCGGCACCTTATGCTCGCTCGACTCCCTCGGAGCGGATGAGGATATGTACGGGACCGCGACGACTGTCGAGACCTGGCTCGCCCTCGAATACGACGGGCGATGGTCGGGCGAAGCGTTCCGCGAGAGCTATATACCGGAGACGGTAAAAGCCGCTTTTAAACGTTATCAGGATACATTCCCGAACCCTCGCCTCCAGCTTGTAAAAAAGCGAAAGCGGAGCCCGGACGGCATAAAGCTCTTCATGGCGCATTCGAGGGAGAAGGACTCCGTGCTCTATGAGGCTACACTCGGCGCATACGAAGACCTCTGCGACCGGGACATCGATTCGCTTTTCGGAGAGAGGGCGAAAGAACCCTTATTTCTCATATGCACGAACGGGGAGCACGACAAGTGCTGCGGGAAGTTCGGCATGCCCGTGTACATGGAAGCGGCTGAGGGCATGTACGGCGAAAACGTCTGGCAATCGACCCACCTCGGAGGGCACAGGTTCGCATCCACATTCGTCTGCCTGCCCCACGGCCTCTATTACGGGCGCGTCAGGGAGGGAAAAACGGCTGAGCGAATATTCGGCGAATATAAAAACGGCAGGATAGAGCTCATGAGCTACAGGGGACGCTCCTGCTACAGCGCTCCTGTTCAGGCTGCCGAATATTTTCTGAGGAGGGAAACCGGAGTGAGGGAGATATCCGCCTTTTATTTAAATAACGTAAAGGAAGAGAGCGGTAGAATAAACGTTGAATTCTTAGCCGGCGAAGGCGGGAACATTTTCCGGGTCAATCTAAGAAGGCTCGACAGCGCTCTCAGAATACTCAAGAGCTGCGGTGACAAGGAAAGGTCATTCGCGCCTCAATTCAGACTGCTGGGCATAGGAGAAGAATGAAAAAGGAAGCCTCTCCATGCCGACCGTATGACGTAAAACGAGTCCGAATTACTTAATCGCCCTGTTCCCGAACGTATCCAGATGAAACACCACTGCGGGCGGCTTTCTGGACTTGACCGAGCCTGCATGTCTTTCGTCGAAATATCCGAACGGTAAAACAGTCAGGACGTGAAGATTATTTGGTATACCCAGATATTTCTTTAGCCCCACCCTGTCGATATTCCCTATCCAGCAGGAGCCGAGCTTATGGCTCCAGGCAGTGAGCACCATGTTCTGCACGGCGCGTGTACCGTCCGTCTCATGCCATTTCGAGGAGGGGTCCGTCACGACCACGACCGCGAAATCCACCTCGGAAACGAACCTCCCGCTAATGCAGTATTTCCCGAGCCCTTCGAGCTTCTCCTTGTCCCTCACCAAAATGAACTGCCAGGGCTGGTCGTTGTGCGCGCTCGGCGCGAGCCTGCCCGCTTCAATAACCTCTCTCACGACGCTCTCAGGCACAGGCTTTCTTATGTAGCTCCTTATCGAGCTAACTGTCTTCACACACTCGAACACGTCCATTCTATTGTCGCCTCCAATAATACAGAATCAGTGAATACTTATGCACATCCTATTATTATAGATTAGTCCAACCGACGCAAAGATTCTCCCTCCCATAACGTACGAGCAAAATCCGGATTCCTTGAGTATCATTATGCTAAACACCGTTAGAGGGGTTTAAATTGTCGGAAGGAGTAAAGATCGGCGACAGGGCCCCTTCGTTCAGCCTGCCTTCGGAGAGCGGGGAGACCGTTGACATTAGGGACTACATCGGCAAAAGACCCGTAGTCTTATTTTTCTATCCCAAGGACAATACGGCAGTATGCACTAAAGAGGCCTGCGCGTTCCGGGACAGCTACGACGAATTCCGGAATATAGACGGCGCGGAGGTATTCGGTATCAGCTCCGATCCCGTCGAATCCCATAAAAACTTTTCTTCCGGGCACAACCTCCCTTTCAGGCTCTTGAGCGATGAAAAGGGGACAATAAGGGAGCTTTACGGCGTCCCCAGAACCCTCGGCATCTTCCCCGGCAGGGTTACGTACGTAATAGACGGGGAAGGCGTGGTGATACGCATAATCTCATCCCAGCTCGACTACAGAAAACACGTCGAGGAAGCGATAAAAGCCTTGAAGTCTCCGGACAGGAAAAAACCGCAGCGGGGCTGAACGGGGGGTTCAGACTCTTATAATAAACCCCTCTCCATGATATAGTTTCTGCATCCGTTTATTCAATGACGGCCGCACTGTATTATAATGACCTAACGGAGGAAAGAGAGCGTGCTCAAAAAACCCTGGGGGGGCAGGTTCAAGAAGGATACACATAAGATCGCAGAGAAGTTTTCGGCGTCCATAGACTACGACAAGAGGCTTTACAAAGAGGACATAGAGGGGAGCATAGCGCACGTGACCATGCTCGCCGAAACAGGGATCATTCTCAAAAACGAAGCCGAAAAGATCACGAAGGGCCTAAGGCAGATCGAGAAGGAGATCGACTCGGGCAAGTTCCCCTTCAGGGAAGAATACGAAGACATTCACCTGAATATCGAAAAACGCCTCATCGAAAAGATAGGGGATACCGGGGGAAAGATACATACAGCGAGGAGCAGGAACGACCAGATAGCGCTCGACATGAGGCTTTATCTGAGAAAAGAGATAAACGAGATAATCGCTCTCTTAAAGGATATAGCGGAGCGCCTCCTCGGGCTCGCAGAGAAAAATATAGACACGGTGCTCCCTCTCTACACCCACCTCCAGAGGGGACAGCCCGTCCTCCTTTCCCATCACCTGATGGGCCTCTACGAGATGCTGAAGAGAGACAGGGAGAGGTACCTCGACTGTCTCGAAAGGGTGAACGCGATGCCGCTCGGGGCGGGGGCGGGGGCGGGGACGACGTTCCCGATCGACAGGGAATTCGTCGCGAAGCTCCTCGATTTCCCCAAAGTCACTCAGAACAGCATAGACACCGTGAGCGACAGGGACTTCATAGTCGAGTTCATAGCCGTTTCGGCCAATCTGATGATGCACCTGAGCAGGGTGTCGGAAGAGTTCGTACTCTGGTCGACGAAGGAATTCGATTTCGTCGATCTCGGGGACGAGTTCACCACCGGATCGAGCATCATGCCCCAGAAAAGGAACCCCGACATGGCCGAGCTCATACGCGGCAAGACCGGCAGGGTCTACGGGAACCTCGTTGCCATACTCACGATCATGAAAGGCCTCCCGTTCTCATATAACAGAGACATGCAGGAGGACAAGGAGCCGATGTTCGATACGGGAGACACCGTCAAATCCTCGCTTGATGTCTTAAGAGCCATGCTGGAAAACATTAAATTCAAGCATGAAAACATGAAAAAGGCCCTTACAGAGGGCTTTATCACCGCGACCGACATAGCGGATTATCTGACGCGGAAAGGCATGCCGTTCAGGAAATCGCACGAGGTCACCGGCAGGATAGTCGGCTATGCCGAGGAGAAAGGGAGAGAGCTTGTCAACCTCCACATATCGGAATACAAGATGTTCTCGAAGCTCTTCGAGGAAGACCTCTTCGACCACATCACGCTCGAAGGCTCGGTCAGCGGCAGGAAATCCTTCGGCGGCACGGCGAGGCAGAACGTCGTCAGGATGATAGCGCAGGGGAAGAAAGAGACGGGGAAATGGTGAATCCGAATTGAAGGAGATGTCCAAGGACGAATGGAGGGAATTCCTCCTCCGGGGGACCAAGACCGGCAAGCTCGCGACCGTGAGGAAGGACGGGCGCCCGCACGTCGTGCCCGTGTGGTTCGATCTCGACGGCGATGCTGTAATATTCACGACGGGAGGGGAGTCATTGAAGTACAAGAACATGAAGCGCGACCCCAGGGTATCGATCACGATAGACGACCAGACCCCGCCCTATTCATACGTAATGATCGAGGGGACGGCTTCATTTTCGGAGAACCCGGAGGAGCTCCTCTACTGGGCTACGCGCATAGGGGGCCGCTACATGGGGGAAGACCAGGCGGAAGCGTACGGAAAGCGAAACTCGACACCCGGCGAAGTGATCGTACGAATCACGCCGGCAAAGGTTGCGGCTTACAAAGACGTCGCGGGGTGGTAGGTCCTTATCGCGGACATTATCCCAGCATCGAAATGCTGCAGATCGGAATCATATATCTTCAAATTTCCTATTGCGCAAATATACCGCAGGAAAGATAATTAAATACGATTCCGGAGAGCCGGTATCCCGAAATTTCATAATTCAATTAATCGCTCGGCGCATTTAACACGCCGGAGGGAGAAATGAAGCTTCACTCGGAGCGGAAGCCCGGAAAAGAGCTATACATAAGCAGGATTATGTCGAGGTTCCTGGCGGCCGAGAAAAAATACAGCCCCATATTATTCTGGGCACTTATTGTCGGCATAATAACGGGGATAGTAGCTGCCCTCTTTCAGCTTTCGATAGAAAAAGTCCTGGATTCGAGGGAATTCCTGCTCGGGCTGCTTCCGCAAAATCAGGCGGCCCGGTTAATCGTTTCAGTGCTGTTCTCGGCCGTTCTCGTATTCATAGCCTTTCTGCTCGTAAGGAGGTTAGCCCCTGAGGCGAGCGGGAGCGGAGTGCACGAAATTGAAGGCGCGCTCGACGAGGTAAGGCCGATAAGATGGAAGAACGTTCTCCCCGTCAAGTTCATCGGAGGGGCGCTGTCTCTCGGAGGAGGGATGGTCCTCGGAAGGGAGGGACCGACGATACACATGGGGGGCAACATAGGCAAGATGGTCGCCGATCTTTTCAAAGCGGCCAGGGAAGACACTCACGCGCTTATAGCGGCAGGCGCGGGCGCCGGGCTGACGGCCGCGTTTAACGCCCCGCTTGCGGGCATACTCTTCGTATTCGAGGAGATGCGTCCCGAATTCAGATACAACTTCCTCTCCGTCCAATCGGTGATCATAGCTTCGGCGGCCTCGGACATCGCCCTCCGCTCGATAATGGGACAGGGCCCGGATATAGAAATGGCGATGCTCCCCCCTCCGCCGCTTACCTCCCTATGGTTATTCGTCATATTCGGGTTCCTCTTCGGCATACTCGGCGTCGTTTTCAACTTTTTCCTCATAAGGACGCTCGACTATTTTTCGAGCCTGAAAGGCCCGGCATTCACTCTTACCGGACTCTACGTAGGGGGGTTCATTGGGTTAGTCGCTTGGCTTTATCCCGATATGGCAGGCGGAGGATACGTAGTCATTCCCGAGGCTATTTCGGGCGTAATCCCCGTTACGATGCTCATACTCCTTTTCTTCGCTCGCTTCGGGACGACGATGATAAGCTACGGCTCAGGGGCGCCGGGCGGCATATTCGCGCCGATGCTGGCTCTCGGGACTCTATTCGGCATGTGGTACGGCAACGTCGCGGTCGGCTTCCTCCCCGCGCTCGATATTAAACCCGAGCTGTTCGCGGTAGCCGGTATGGCCGCCCTCTTCTGCGCCACTGTAAGGGCGCCGCTCACGGGCATAGCGATCACGATAGAGATGACGGGGAATTACTTCCTGATTCTCCCTCTTATAATCACATGCCTCACCGCAACGCTAGTCGCGGAGGGACTCGGAGGGAAGCCCGTTTACACGCTTCTCCTGAAACGAACACTCAGTCTCGCGAGGAAATAAAGCTGCCAAAGACAAGAAGTATCTTGTATGAAGGAAAACTAAAGAATAGACAAGTGAGACCGGCCATAGACGGTATAACGGAAAGGAATATTTAAATCAGAGAGACTCTTCCTTACATCCCCCCTCCCTCAATATCTCCTCTATTTCGTACCCCGCGGCTATGCTCGCTATACACGATACAAGCTCGTGGGCGGGAGAGTATATCATGCTGCCTTCGCCTGCCCCTGCTTTATCTCCCTCTCCCTTCATCGGGGAGAACTCCATCCCTTTCGTGTTGAGATTCTCATGGTCGCTCTTCCCCTTGTTCAGTCTCAGGAAGCCGCCTGCCACTTTCGCCTCTATGAGATAGAATACGGGCTCGGCGGCCGCACCCGATTCCAGTTTGAGCACGGTCGGTATCCCTTCCTGGATCACGATATCCCTCACGGGCTTTCCACCCTTGCTCACCCTCATGCGCTTCCTGCCCTCGGCGTTGAGTCCGCGTATCTCGTCGCCGCTCGAGACGCTTATGACGGCCATGCCGTAAGTCCCGGAGTTGCTCTTGATGAACAAGTAGGGCTCCTCGGAAACCCCCTTATCTTTATAGACCTTTCTCAACCCCTCAAGCATCGAGTCCGCAACCGAAGCGGCCTTATCCCTGTCCCCCGGACTGTCGAAGTCGATGCCTTCCAGGGAAACCGTGTCAATCGAAATGATCCAGGGGTCTATGCCGATGAGCCCGGCGACCTCGCTGGCGAGCTTATTGTAATACTCGAAATGGACGCTTTTTCTCCTCGTGTGCCAGCCTATTTCCACAGGAGGCTCGACCGGCTGAATTATATCCTTCAGGGTTTTGGGGCATTTCTCCGAGAAATCATTATTTATGAGAAGCAGGTCCGGCGACATCCTGGATGTCAGTATACTGTGGCCATCTTTCATTACCTTGTACGCAACGACCTCTTCTCCGCTCTGAGACAGGAAGCTCGCCTTGTCCTGGCTGAAGTCGTCGCTCACTATGCCGACTTCCACCTCGTAATCGACTTTCTCGAGGATGGATTTAAGCACGAAGATGTTCTCCCAGTAAAAGGGGTTCCTCGTATGGAGCTCGGGGATGATGAGGATTTTCCTGACCTTCGGGTACTTGCGGAGGAAATAGTCCTTGAAGAGCCCGGATGCACGGTCCCTGAAAGGCTGAGACAGGTTATTAAACCCGGCGGGGAAAATATTCGTGTCTACGGGAGCGATCTTGTGACCGGATACCCTGACATCGACCGAGGAGTAGAGCGGTATGAATTCCTTTTCCGCTTTTCCCCCGACCCAGGACACTATCTTATCCCTGTTTTCAGATATCCTGATGTTTAATTCATCGAGATGCCACATCACTCGCTCAATCCTTTACGACGTACGTGCCGGCGATTTTGTCGTGCCACGTCTGGCACTCGGAATCGACCAAAAACCACAAAAATCCGGCGAACAAAAAAGCACCCGAAATGTAATACCCGACCCATCTCACGAACGATTCCCAAAGCCCCACCCCCTCGCCTTCGCTGTTCATCAATTTTATACCCATAACCGTCTTTCCCACGGTTTTGCCCCCGTACCCGTGAAAAAATACGAAATACGTGGACGAGAGAAGGAAGAGCACCGCGTAGAGCGGCTGAATTATATTCCCCGAGCCGTAAGCCCCGAAATCGAAACCGTACACGACGAAGAGACCTGCGAATACCGCGAGCAGCGCGATCAGGGAAACGATCAAGATATCTATGATCAGGGCCAGAGCACGCGATACGAAGCCGGCGAGATTATATACGTCCGTGTCCCGCGCATAAGATTCCGCTCCCTTATCCCCATACGGTTCGTAATACGCGTCGCCGCCCTCAATAAAAGCGAACGGGTCGTTATGGGTATCCGATGTATCCCTTTCCTTGAGCGGCGCCTTATACGAAGCGCCGGGGGATAAATCCTGAGGCCGTTCTCCCCCGTATTTTCCCGCTTCAACGTCTTTAGAGGCGGGAAACAGCTCATAAGATTCAGCAGGCGGACCATCGGCGCGGGCAGACGTCCGCCTCCGGCCGGAAGGGCCGGGCTTACCGGATTCCGTGCGGAGCGGCGCATCCGCATCCCTTATAGGTATGTCCAGGAACAATTCGCCGGTCAGAGGGTCGCCGGACGGCTTTTCCGACCGCCCCCGGGATTTCCTGCCTGCCTTTTTCCCGGTCTCCTGCGTGAGCGGGGCAGTACCTGTATAGAGCGGGAATCCGCATTTTTTACAGTGTTCGAGATGGTCAAAACTGTTGTATCCGCACGACGGGCATTTCATCGGTGTCAGCAGCAGAATAGATTATCGAAAAAAAACATCACTCACAAAAAAATGCGCCCTAACCCGATCAATCAGACTATTCGCGCTGATATGCACATCGAACCGGGATAGGGCGCAGCAGAATCTATTTCGTACAGTATCAGGATCCTTCCGAAAGCTGTATTTCAATTGCTGACTTAAGTCCTTCCGGATTGGCGCCGGGGACTATCATACCGTTCACGACGAAAGTCGGTGTGGACTGCACGCCGACCGATGTAGCCTCTTTCATCTGATTTTCGACTTCAGCCTGTACTTCTTTCGAGCCAAGGCACGCATTGAACTTCTTTGTATCGAGCCCGACCTCTTTCGCGTACTGGTTGAATTTCTCCTTCGAGTTTTCGAGCGTTATATCCTTCTGGCTGTCGAAAAGCTTGTCATGGAAGGCCCAGAATTTATCATTACCCTGTTGATATGCGCACACGGAGGCGATAGCCGCAGGCATAGCCCAGTTATGGTTCTTGAGGGGCAGCTGCTTGTAAGCGATTTTGACCTTGCCGTTGTATTCCTTAAGGATCTGAGGGAGCATGTCCTTACCCCTCTTGCAGAAAGGACACTGAAAATCGGAATACTCCACTATGACCACCTTGGCGTTCTCGGCACCCTTCACGGGCACGTCTTTGAGCGATATCTTTTCCATTACTTCTTTGTGCGGGTCGACGGTCGTGTCGTATATCTCGGACCCGAGAACAAGGTACTTGCCGTCGGCGCTGATGAAGACAGGGACGGTCTGACGGCCTCCCATCGTAAAGGAGCCCTCGTTGAAACCGGCAATCTTGGAATCCTTGAATTTGGAGACGTCTATAATCTCGTTGTTGATGATAAGAAACTTCCCGTCGGTCGTCATGAGAACCGGGAACTCCCCCCTCGGTAACGGTATGGCGCCCTGCTTGATGTTCTTGATAGGTGTTACTTTAAAATCCGCCGTATTCACCATGTTGCCCATCAGAAGATACTTCCCGTCCTCGCTCATCACAAAGGCGACTTCCTGCGACCCCTGGGAGGTATTGATAACGATCGTTCCCTTCTTAAGGCCTTTTATTGAGCTCGCCTCGAATCCCTTAATCTCTATGACCGCGTCAGGTGATAGGTTTGCGCCGAAATTTTTCTTGAAGAACGACTGGAGTCGCGCGGTTTCCTCCTTCGATATTTGCTGGCCGAACGCCTGGCTGCCTACAATTATGAACGCTATTGTAAGTAGTGCCGAAGTCAAAAATTTAAACTTCATACATGCCTCCTTGGTTTTGGTTAGGTAAAACTATACCACTGAATGTTAAGAAAGCAACATAATCTACGCCGGCCAAAAATAGACGCTACTATCCATAAACATTCAATTTTCATTCATGAAAACACCCTTTCGAATATCCGGTCCACGTTCCTGAGATCCGCGGTTACGTCAAAACATTCCGTAATTTCCTCTTTAGTTAACAATCCGGTTACTTCACGGTCGCCGAGCAGGAGCTCGCGGAAATCGGCCTTCTCCTTCCAGGTCTTCATTGCGTTACGCTGAACGAGCTTGTACGCCTCCTCTCTCGATATACCCTTTCCAACGAGCTTCAACAGCACCTTCTGTGAGAAGATCAGGCCGCGCGTGAGCCAAATGTTCTTTTCCATGTTCTCCGGATAGACCTGAAGCCCTTCCAGTAGAAAGCTAAGCCTCGCGAGCATGAAATCAAGCAGGATCGTGCTGTCAGGTCCTATCACACGCTCGACAGAAGAGTGACTGATATCGCGCTCGTGCCAGAGCGGTATGTTTTCGAGCGCCGAAACGGAGTAAGAGCGCACGAGACGGGCGAGCCCGCACAGATTTTCCGAAAGCACGGGGTTCCTTTTATGGGGCATCGCGGACGAGCCCTTCTGCCCTTCCGTAAACGGCTCTTCGAGCTCGAGCACCTCCGTCCTCTGAAAATGCCTTATTTCGAGGGCAATTTTTTCGATAGTCGACGCTATTATGGAAAGAGTGAGGAAATATTCGGCGTGTATATCACGCTGTATTATCTGTGTCGATATCGGGGCAGGCTTAAGACGGAGGCGTCTGCAGGCGTCTTCCTCGATCTCAGGCGGGACGTTCGCGAAAGTACCCACCGCCCCCGATATCTTGCCGACGCTGATGACGTCCTTCGCCCGTTTCATCCGCTCGAGGTTCCGTTTCATTTCGTCGTACCAGAGCGCGAAAACGAGCCCGAGCGTCTTGGGCTCGGCATGTACGCCGTGCGTCCTCCCGATCAAGGGCGTCATTTTATATCTATGCGCCTGTTTTTTCAGTATTTTAATCACAGCTTCAAGGTCCTTTATGATTATCAGGGCCGCGTCCCTCAGCTGAAGCGCTAGAGCGGTGTCGAGGACGTCCGACGACGTCAGGCCGAGATGTATATACCTCGAATCCTTACCCACGTGCTCGGATACCGACGTCAGGAACGAAATAACGTCGTGCTTGAGCTCTTTTTCGAGCTCGTTTATCCTCGCGACGTCGAAGCCTGCCCTCTTTTTTATCGCCACTACGGCCTTTTTCGGTATCTTCCCGTATCTGGCCCACGCCTCGCATACCGCTATCTCCACCCGGAGCCAGTTAGCGTACTTGGCCTCTTCGGTCCATACGGAGGACATCTCGGGTCTTGAATATCTCGGAATCAAATCGACAACACCTCTCCCAATGTTTTTCTAGGGGCGACTGAGATTTGCACCCCCGACGCCTGCCCGTTTTTCCTAAGCGCGCTCGATGCGGACTCAAAGGCGACTTCGGGCCTGTTGTTCACCTGGCTCAGATGGGCGAGCACTACGTGCCTGAGCCCGCCGTGCACGAGATCCGAGAGCAGCTCCGAAGCCTGGTTATTCGAAAGATGTCCCAGACGCCCCCTGATCCTCTGCTTGAGGTCCCAGGGATAGTGGCTGTAGAGCAGTATATCGTTATCGTGGTTGAATTCGATCACGAGAGCGTTCGATCCCCTGAGCCTCTCCCTGACGAGCGCCGTAACAGAGCCTATGTCCGTTACGACCCCTATTTTCTTCCCCTGGCCGGACTCTATGGAGAAGCCGACCGGGTCAAGCGCGTCGTGCGGCACCGAGAACGGCGTAATAAGCATGTCCCTTATCATAAATGAAGCATCGGTATCGAATTCCCTGAGAGAGCTCACCTTATTGGCCCAAAGATGCGTAGTGGCTCTCGCCACATGAACCGGCACACCGATATTCTGAAGGGCAGCCGTGTGGTCCGAATGCTCGTGAGTCACGATAACTGCATCGATATCGGAAAGTTCCACGTCCAGTTTCCTGAGCTTGAGAACGATCTGTCTGAGACTTATTCCCGCGTCGACCAGTATCCTAGTCTCCCCGGATTCTATATAAAGACAGTTCCCGGAACTGCCGCTTGCAAGTGTACAGATTCTCATCGGTTAGCCGGTCTTATCCGTTTTGGAAGTTTAGTATGGATTATTATTTCACTATAAGTCAACACTATAATACGGCAGACGCTGAAAAGACCGGCCCGATTCGCGACAGATGAAGCAACTTTAACCGCAACTGCCATAAAGAGGCCCGAGGGGCCCCGCTATTACGTCAAGTCTCAAACCGGCCGTATTAAAAATCCTTCTCTCTCTGAAGCGCGGGCTCAGGGATGATCGCATTGATGTGCGGAGCCGCGCCCTTTTTGCCCGTACCGT
The DNA here is from genome assembly GCA_040754335.1 of Thermodesulfobacteriota bacterium. Lineage (NCBI taxonomy): Bacteria > Pseudomonadati > Thermodesulfobacteriota > Thermodesulfobacteriota bacterium. The sequence continues at coordinate 544,327 of JBFMCV010000003.1, forward strand.
GAAAGAACGAAAGAAGCCCCGTGTAAAGAAACCCGAACTGTATGAGGAGGAGGAACGGGACCCATCCCATGTGCCCCATGTATATTGCGAACACGGTCTGCAGAAAAAATAATACGCCGAAAACTATCTCTATTACCGCGGTCGCTTCTTTCGATGCTGCATAGCTCCTCGACCGCCAGTTGTCGCTCCTGGAGGTTACAGCGAACTTCGGCGTGCGCCTGAACTCGGAGCTTTTACCTAAAAGCGCTTCCAGCACGGCCTTCGAGTTATTCACAGCCATGCCGGCCCCTATCGATATCGCGAGCGGCACGTACTTGAGATACGGGAGCCAGTTCTTACCGTGCACCTCCCTCACCGTGATTATATAGAAAAGCACGAAGCTGAGTGTGCCCGCCGTGATGGCGAACACGTTCACGAATATGCCGCTGTCCCAGCCGATCCTGCTCCAGAAAAAACCCATCGGAAACATCAGCAGAAAGAGGACCAGGAGTAGGAGATACGAGATATTGCCGAAGAGGTGAAAGAAAGCCTCCGACTTGATCTTGAACGGCAGGTTCTTCCGCCTGAATATCTCCGGAAGTATCTTTAAAGCAGTTTGAACACCGCCCTTAGCCCACCTGTGCTGCTGTGATTTAAAGGCGTTCATATCCACCGGGAGCTCAGCATCCGCGGTCATATCCCGGAGGTAGACCAGCTTCCATCCGGCGAGCTGCGCCCTGTAGCTCAGGTCGAGGTCCTCGGTCAGCGTGTCGTGCTGCCACCCGCCCGAGGTTTCGATGCATTCTTTTCTCAACACTCCCGCCGTCCCGTTGAAATTAAAGAACATCCCGCCGTTATACCTCGACGTCTGCTCGATCATAAAATGCCCGTCGAGGAGTATCGCCTGAGCCTTTGTGAGCGTCGAGTAATCGAGATTAACGTGACCCCACCTCACCTGGACCATGCCTACCTGGGGATCTGAGAAGAAATCAACCGTATTCCTGAGGAATTCCCTCGGGGGCAGGAAGTCCGCATCGAATACCGCGAGCAGCTCGCCCTTCGCTCTCTTGAGCCCTTCCCTGAGAGCCCCGGCCTTATAGCCCTCCCTTTCCGTCCTGTGTATATAGACGATATCGATACCCGATTCTCTGAACCGGTTTACACACCTGCTCGCGATTTCAACGGTCTTATCGGTCGAGTCGTCGAGCACCTGAATCTCGAGCAGCTCCCTCGGGTAGTCGATCTTGCAGACCGAGGATATCAGCCTCTCGACCACGTACATTTCATTATAAATCGGGAGCTGAATTGTAACTGCCGGAAGGTTTTTATACGTGGAATGAGGTACGGGCTTCTTATCTTTGTTCCTGTTGTATAAATAGGTAAGGTAATACCGGTGCAGACCGAATATGCAGAGAAGCGTCAGCGTTACGGCATATAGGACAGTTACAATTATCTTAGAAGTTAAAATAAAATATTCCACTTCTCATTTCCCGCTGCCTTTTGCTTACGGGCAGGATCAGAACTTTGCCTCTTTGAGCCTCTCAACCGCCTGAACAATTCTTTCGGTATTGAACGTCGTAGAAACACGCGCATAGCCCTCGCCGTACTTTCCGAACCCCGTTCCCGGGGTTACGACGATCCCGGTCTCGGTCAGGAGCCTTGCCGAGAATTCCTTGGACGACAACCCCCGGGGGACTTCGAACCATACGTAGAAAGTGGCCATGGGCTTATTGTAGCCGAGACCAGCCTCGTCGAGACCCCTGCAAAAAATATCTCTCCTCTCCTGGAATATTCTGATTCTATCCTCGAGGCCGATCCGGTAATTCTTCAAGGCTTCTATGCCGGCGATCTGAACGGCCTGAAAAGCGCCCGAATCTATGTTCGTCTTGATCTTCCCGAGCCCCCCGATCGCCTTCCTGTTTCCAACTGCAAAACCGATCCTCCATCCGGTCATGTTGAACGTCTTGGACAGGGAATGGAATTCGATCCCGACCTCCTTTGCGCCGTCGAACTGGAGGAAGCTGGACGGTTTATAACCCTCGTAAGCCATTTCAGTATAGGCGGCGTCGTGACATATAAGAATATTATATTTGACGGCAAAATCCACAAGTTCCTTGTAAAAGTCCCCGCCCGCAACCGCAGCCGTGGGGTTGTTCGGATAGTTCACGAACATCATCCTGGCTTTCCGTGCAATATCTTCCGGAATAGAGCCGAGATCGGGGAGAAATCCGTTCTCCTTAAGGAGCGGGACCGCATATGGGACCCCTCCGGCGAAGCTTATCGAAGTCGGATAAACAGGGTATCCCGGGTCCGTATATAAACCTATGTCTCCCGGGTCGAGAAAGGCAAGAGGGGTATGCGCTATGCCTTCCTTCGAGCCGATAAGCGCCACGACCTCGGTCCCGGGGTCGAGCTCCACACCGAACCGCTCCATATACCAATCCGCGACCGCTGTCCTGAACGAGAGAAGTCCTTCATACGATGGGTACCTGTGGTTTTGCGGGTCCTCGGCCGCTCTCTTAAGCGCCTCGACTATGTGCCGCGGGGTAGGTATATCCGGATCGCCGACGCTCAAATCTATGATGTCCACACCCTTGGACCTCATTTCGCTCTTCTTTGCATCGATTTCCGCGAACAGGTAAGGCGGAAGGTCAGCTATTCTCTTCGCCCACTTCAAATCCATTTAAAATTCTCCTTTGTTTCTCCCCTCTTGGGATTTTCTATCATAACCAACCCTGCGTGTTAGAGCAAGATGGAATGAGCCCTGCTGCCGTGCAGAAGGCCGCTGTCACAGGCCCGTGAAATCCCAGGAGCCTCCGCGCCCGGGCGGGGGATCAGGCTTTATACGCCAGGCTTATCCTTTCGTAGGCGATCCCGGCAAGCTCCTTTCTCGGATGACCGGGACTTATCGCCTCGAGCTCCTCGAGCTCGACGCTTATCGACCTCAAGCCGAGGAGCCTGAAAAAATGCTCGAAAAACGTTATTTCGCCGTGATAATAAACGAGAGGCCCGCTCGCGGCGTCCACCTCTTTCCCGTCTATCTTTCTGTACCTGATACAGAGCGGGAGGACCCGGACGCCGCTCCCTTGCGCGACGTCGAGAAATGAGGTTTTGAAGGGTTTGACCCCGCGGCCGTCGGACGTCGTACCCTCGGGGAAGAGGACGACGTTGAATCCCATATATAATATATCTTTTATATTTTGCATATCTTTTAGCAGGCGCGACCTGTTCCGCCTCTCTACGAACACGCCTCCCGAGTACCTGATGATGGCCCCCAGGAGGAACGCGTCCTCGAGCTCGGAGTTCGCGACAAAGACTGCAGGGACTGTTGAGAAAATCGCGAAGATGTCGATATAAGACAGGTGGTTCGAGACTATGAGGTAGTTCTCCTTCCCCTTCCCGAGCTTGTTTATATTTCTCCACGTGACTTTTACCCCCAGCACCCGAAGAGCGGCGCGCAGATAAAAGGACGAGATGCGGGAGAAATACCTTAGCTTCGCCTCTTTGTTTCTTGCTATAAGGTCGACAGAAAACGATAGAGCGATGAATGTGATTACAAGAATAACGAAGGCGATTATCTTGATAGGTTTGAGAAGCCCTGCCATGTCCCTCCGTCGGAAGCGCCCGCTCATAAATACAGGCGCTGTGATACAATTTATGCCGGATATAATTTACTCCACGGGGTGAAGATTTAAAACAGGGAAATGAACGACCTTACGGAAATTATCAAAGAGGAGATTATAAATAAAGGCGGAATCACATTCGCCGAATTCATGGAGACGGCCCTCTACCACCCCGGGCTCGGTTACTACACGTCAGGCGGCGCAAGGGTCGGGAAAAGCGGGGACTATTATACGAGCCCGAGCGTCGATCCCGCGTTCGGAGAGGTGCTGGCAGGGTTTATAGCGAGATCGGCGAGCCTCCTTAACGCACCCGGGCTCCGCGTTATGGAATTCGGCGGGGGGGCAGGGACCCTCGCCGGAGACATACTCGACTCACTCGAGCGGAACCACCCGGAGTGCTACGCGAGGGCGGAATACCTGATAATTGAAAAGAGAAGCCCGACGCCTGATGCGTTAGACAAAGAGCTCGAGAAGCATGGAGCAAAAATTGAATTCATCTCCGATATTTCCGAAATGGGGCCTGACGGAGTGAGCGGGATTATCTTATCGAACGAGCTCGTAGACGCCCTGCCCTTCCATCGGGTGAGATTCAGAGGCGGATCCTTGAGTGAAATATTCGTCACGCTCAGGAACAATGAATTCGCGGAGGTTGAGGGCGAGCCGAGCACGCCCGAGATATCGCGATACTTCGACGGCTACGGCATTTCCTTCAGAGACGGTCAGGAAGCAGAAGTAAATCTTAACGCGCGAAGGTGGCTTGAAGCGGCCGACAAGGCACTCAAGAAAGGCTTCATTCTGACGATAGACTACGGATTCCTCGCTCCCGAGCTCTACGGCCCTGAACGTATGAAGGGTACATATAAGTGCATGCATAAACACTCTATCAGCGAGAACCCCTACGAAAACATCGGCGGGCAGGATATCACAGCCCACGTGGACTTCAGCAATCTTATCAGGACAGGCGACTCGCTCGGGCTTAAAAAGATAAAATACACAACACAGGGACAGTTTCTCATAGACTGGGGCGTGCTCGATTTCATGTCCGCCGGAATGTACGGGGGGGAGAGCCTGTCCGCCGATGAAACATTTAAAAGGAACAGGGCGATAAAGAACCTTTTTCTTCCGGACTCCATGGGGAACAGCTTCAAGGTGCTGTTGCAGTCAAAGAACATTGAAACTAGCATCGAAGACTTCTACCCGGAATCGACTTTGAAGCTGAGCTTCGGAGTATTGTGAATGCAAGCCTGCCCTGAGATCGAAACACGATTGATCTAATTCCGCTCCTGTAAAAAAAATACCCATTGACATTAATTTCTATTTGATCTATTATTAGGACTAACTAGTCAGTACTAAATAGGAGCTGAGAAGATTGAACAAAAGCAAAGAAAAAATACTGGCAAGCGCGAAGGAGCTCTTTCACGAAAACGGCTTTCAGCAGACGTCGGTAGACGAGATTCTTAAAAAGAGCGGCGTAACGAAGAGCAATTTCTACTATCACTTTAAAAGCAAGGAAGAGCTCGGCCTTGTGATACTCGAAAGACTCATCAGGCAATATGAAGCCGACGTGCTTGTTAAAACCCTTGGTAATAAATCACTCGGACCGTCCGAGAGGCTCGTCGAATTCTATAACTCAGTCAGAACATTCCACAGGGATTTGCAGAACCCAAAGGGGTGCCCTTTCGGAAACCTCGCAATTGAAATGAGCGGATCGAACGAAAACTTCAGAGAGAAGCTTTCGACATTCTTTAACTCATGGGAGAAAGTCATAGAGGGATGCATACAAGAGGGTATGAGCACAGGGGAATTCCGGGGCGACCTTCCCCCCGGAGTGATCGCCCAGCTGATCCTCTCCCACCTGGAAGGTGCGATAATGATGGTTAAAACACACAGGTCCATAGAACCGCTTTCTTCAGGGAGCCAAACAATTTTGAGGCTTTTAAGAGCCGCCTGATAAAATACACAAGGAGGTGTTTATGTCCGAATATTTATTCAAGAGCGATATATCGAGCGATATGGCGCTCCTTAAAGAATTGAATCCTGAGCTCCACGGCGCCTGGATGAACCTTCACAACGGAGTATTTTCAGACGGCGCTCTCACTCAGAAGGAAAAGCAGCTTATAGCGGTCGCCGCCGCTCACATAACGAGATGCCCTTACTGCATAAGGTCGAGAGTCAGGCAGTCGAAGAACCTGGGGGCTTCCGATCAGGAAATAATCGAGGCGATCTACGTCGCGTTCCGCTTCGCGATGGGCGGGCCATACGCATATTCGAGCATAGCGTTCGAAGCACATGACGCGCTCGAGCACAACATCCCTCTCACCGAAGGACATTTCTTCAAGAAGGACATAACCAAGGAAATCAACGAATTCAGCAAATGCAGCGGGGAGAACTCGGAGGCCTTCAAGGAGTTCACCAAGAAGGTGTTCGCCGACGGGGCTCTCAGCAAAGACTTCAAGAGAGGTTTGATGGGGCTTGCATGCGGACACATGACGAAGTGCCCTTACTGCATAAGGGGCTGCGTGAAGGACGCGAGGAGCGCAGGCTATACAAAAGAGCAGATGGCCGAAGCGATAAATGTGGGCATGGTCATGTCCGCGGGCGCCTGTTTCGCGTATACCAGCATCGCTATGGATACACTCGCGGGACTTAACGAGAAAAGTAAGAAGAGGGCTGTGAAATAACCGGAGCTCGTTGTAATTCCCGATAAGAATTCCATCCTTTGAGAGAAGCTGAGGGCGCCACCCCCGGCTTCTCTCATATTAATGGTCTGATTTTTTCTCCGCCAGATACAACCAACCGTTATCATAGGAAAAATAATACATAATGGCACCACAGGGGCTATTGTGGTAACTTATCCATCTGATGAACCGGCACTCGATATCGAATGAGGACACGATTGCGGCTGTCGCGACCCCGCCCGGCAGCGGAGGCATAGCCATAATCAGGATCAGCGGGCCGAAATCGTCCGAAGTCCCGACGCTCATATTCAGATCCGGACGGGAGGGCGCGGAAGCGAAGCTGATGGAGTCGCACCGGCTCTATCACGGGCTGATTATAAATCCCGCGACGAACGATATAGTAGATGAGGTCCTGTGCGTGTTAATGAAGTCCCCTAACTCGTATACTGGGCAAGACATCGTAGAAATTCATTCACATGGCGGACAACTGGTTCCGAAAAGGATACTGGAGATACTATTCGGTTTGGGCATAAGGCCGGCAAACCCGGGGGAATTCACCCTCAGGGCATTTTTAAACGGCAAGATGGACCTCACGCAGGCCGAAGCCGTATCCGATATTATCAATGCGCGCACCGAAGAGGGACTGAAACAGGCGGAGCTACAGCTCGAAGGAGAGCTATCCCGGAGTATAACAGGATTCAAGGAGACGACTCTCGACATAATGGCTGAAATTGAGGCCCAGGTGGACTTCCCCGAAGATGAAATTGACCCGATAACCAAAGATGCCATGTCCAGCCGTATAAACAGTCTGATTTCCGGCATCAATAACCTGCTTGCCACTTATGAAGAAGGTCGGATAATCAAGCACGGCGTTAAGACAGCCATACTCGGAAAGCCGAATGTAGGAAAATCGAGCCTTCTGAATATGCTTTTAATGAAGGAAAGGGCGATCGTGAGCCCACTGCCCGGCACTACCAGGGATTTCATTGAGGAAAGTATCGATATTGGAGGGATACCGCTGGTACTCATCGATACGGCGGGAATCAGGGAGACGTACGACGAGATAGAGCACGAAGGAGTGAGACTGGCAAAGAAAAAGGCGGAAGAGGCGGAGCTGCTGCTTATAGTGCTCGACGGAAGCGAGCCGCTCGACAGGGACGATATGGAGGTATTAAAAGGCGCCGCCGGCAAAAAAGCCATCATCATACTGAACAAAGCCGATAAGGGGATCACATTGAACCCGGAATCCCTCCCCTGCCAGACACATAAGGATAGAATAATTCATACGTCGGCAAAGACGGGCACAGGGACAGAAGAGCTGAAAGCTTCGGTCAGGAGGCTGCTGACAGACGGAAACAGCCGCACAGACGGCAGCGAAATCATCTTGACTGAGTTAAGACACAAACTTGCACTCGAGAATTCCGCAGACCGTCTCTCAGCGTTCCTGGAGCTGCTGGAAAAAGGCGAGTCGCCCGAATTCCTCGCTATAGAGCTAAGGGCCGCATTGGATTCATTCGGGGAAATAACCGGCGAGGTGACGACTGAAGACATCCTCGGAAGAATCTTCAGCAAATTTTGCATTGGGAAATAGGGTGTTATGGAATGTTTCACGTGAAACATCCACAATTGTGGATAAATATTATCATATTTATGAAGACGGCATTAAGATAGATTATTCTGTGTTTATGGGTAATTATATCATTATCGGCGTGTTATCCCCAATTTTTATCCACAATCCTTCCACGGTTTTTTAATTTTTCTTTTTTTTTCAGGAAGTTGAGAAATCGCTGTAAAAATTGCCAATTGCCATGCCTGTATTTATATCCATCCAAGCCTTGAAAACACTAGATTTTTTATGGCTCCATAAAGCTCGTAATCGAAAGGGAGCGCCGTTTCACCCAACTCTGAAATCAGGACGGTTCCTGAAAGAGAATTCGTCAGAAAGGCCATTCTTGAGCCGGCCAGACGTTCGGGATGATACGCGCCATCCTCTAAGCGGAGACCGATATCGCCTACGGAATTCATCAATAATTCTCGAATGATGCCGGGCAGCAAGCCACACTCGACGGACGGCGTACGGAGAGTATCTTCCTCAACCCAGAAAATATTGCCTGCAGTACCTTCGGCTATCTCCCCTCTTTCATTAAGAAAGATAGCTTCATCATATCCTTTTCGGGAAGCCTCCCTTCTGGCTATGATATTCTCGAGGTAATTGAGGGACTTAATGCTACGAACCGGGGAGTCTGCGCATCTCGCGAATTTATTGATGCACACACGCACACGCTCCTTCGAAGAATTGTAGTCCCTGACGATAATAGCTATATCGCCTCTCGCCGGATTGTCATAGTAATTCGGGCCTCCGTCCGAGAGAAGGCATATTTTGACATAAGCATCCGATATGCCTGAATTTATTATTACTTTATTCACATGCTCGGCTAGCCTGTCCCTCTCCATAAGCGGTATGCGAAGAAGCCGGGCGCCCCGCGACATACGGTCGTAGTGCTTGTCGAAAAATAAAGGCATGCGGCATTTGTAACGAAAGGTTTCGAAAAGTCCTTCCCCGAAGAAAAGAGCCCTCAGCGGAAGCGGAGAATCGAGCTTTGTACCGTTTATATATACCTGTTCAGACACTATTTTTCCTTTAGATATGATGTTCCGATTATTCGGAGAGCCCGAGCGCCCTTTTTATTGCTAGCGACTTCAGAAGGGTCTCCTCATACTCTTTCTCAGGGTCGGAATCCCATACTATCCCTCCCCCTACCCAGAACGTAGCCTTCCCGGGATCCGTTACAAGAAGTCTTATGCCGACGCTCAGTGTAAAGTCACCGTCGGGGAAGAATGCGCCCAAAGCGCCGCAATAAGGACCCCTCCAGTGCGGCTCGAGCGCATCGATAATCTCGAGGACTCTTCTCTTAGGGGCCCCCGTGACCGAGCCCGGAGGAAACGTGTTTTTAATTATCCGGCCAACCCCCGCTCCGCTCACGAGCCTCCCTTCTACCTCCGATACAAGCTGGTGGAGCGTCGAATACGTTTCGACATCGAAGAGTCTCGTAACCTTGACCGAGCCCGCCCTGGATACTCTGGCCAGGTCGTTCCTCATGAGATCCACGATCATGAGGTTCTCCGCTCTCTCCTTCTCGCTGCTCACCAGCTTCGCTTTCTTTATGGTATCGGACTCGGGATTCATTCCCCTCTCCACGGTCCCCTTTATCGGCCGCGTGGTCAAAATTTCTCCCCTTCTACTGAGAAACAGCTCCATAGAGCCGCTCGAAATCTGGAAGCCACCGAAATCTATGTAGCAGCCGAAGGGCACTTGTTGCACGTGAAACATCCGCAAGAAGGATTCAAGCGGCGCAATACGTGAATCGACAGTAAAACGCTGTGAGAGGTTTATCTGATATATATCCCCGTCCCTGATATATCCTTTTGCTGTCTCGACCATATTTATATATTCTTCCCTGCTCATATTGGATACGGGAGCGCTTGCAATACGGTTGTCGTGATTTGAAGTACCGGCAGTGCCGGTTATTTCTTGACCGGTTTTGAATTTTAAATCGGCAGTACCCCCTCTCTCTATATCTTCCTCACGGTAGAGAAGAAATTGTAGATCCGGGAGCCTCTCGCCTTCTTTAATATGTGAAGGTGTAAAACCCTGCTCGGTATATGCCGAGTATTCGTATCCTATATACCCCACGGCTACATAGCCTTCACTCAGGAACCCTTCGAGAACTGTCAGCGGATCACGTCTGGTTCGTATGGCGCCCGAGGCAGTATTGACGGTCACGAGCCCGCGTTCGGCATAAAAAAATCCCTTCGGCTTTCCGAAGCGCATGAAAGACTCTGATTTTTCATCCGCTCCGAACCATCCGCCCCCCGAGTCCAGAAACAGGCACGAAATCCGGTCCATGGCTATCAATATTAACTTTTTTTAATGGACTTACAATGAGCAAAACGGTTGAGCAGGCTCTTTAGTGTTGTATTAATTAGTTATCTTGTTATAGGCTCCCGTGATCCTCTTTGCGCATTTCTGCAGCATCTCCAGAGTCTCAAGACTTGCTTTCGGTCTCGACGGATTCCCTCAGAATCACCGATATGTCCTTGATCTCCATCTTGTCGTTGCCAGCGTGCTTCGACGCGTCTTCGAACATAGTATCGCAAAAATAACACGCGACAGCCAGCGTATCGGGGTTCTTGGACTCCACTTCCTCGAACCTGTTCCAGTTCACCCTCGGGGCCTCTTCCTCCATCCATATCTTCCCTCCGCCCGCTCCGCAGCAGAAGCTCCTCTCGCGCCTCCTGTCGAGCTCGATGAGCCTGAGACCGGGTATGGACTGAAGCAGCTCCCTCGGCTCGTCGAAGACCCTGTTATACCTGCCGAGATAGCACGGGTCGTGGTATGCAACTCCCTGATTTATCTCTTTCGTCGGCCTCAATTTCCCCTGCTTCACGAGATCGTTCAAGAGCTGCGTGTGGTTTACGACCTCGTAATTGCCGCCGAATTGAGGGTATTCGTTTTTTATGGTGTTAAAACAGTGAGGGCAGTTGGCGATGACCTTCTTCACCCTAAGCCCGTTGAGCGTCTCGATGTTCTGCGTTGCGAGCATCTGATAAAGAGCCTCCTCCCCTAGCCTCCTCGCAGGATCCCCGGTGCAGCTTTCCATGGGGCCGAGCACGGCAAAATTGACACCGGCCTGGGTGAGGAGGCTTACGATCGATTGTGCTATCTTCTGACCCCTCGGGTCATAACCTCCATAGCACCCCATCCAGTAGATATAGTCGAAAGTGGAGGCGTCCTCGACCCCGTTCTCCCCTATCACGTTCACGCCCTCGTATCCCGATATCCACTTCGCGCGGTCGCCCTCGCTGAACCCCCAGGGATTCCCCTGCGTCTGGAGCTTCTGAAGGGTTTTGACCGCCGTCCCCGTGAGCCGCCCTTCTAGGGTAAGGAACCGTCTCATTTCCATGATCTTCCCCATCTGGTCGATGAAAAGAGGGCATTGCTCCACGCATGCGTTACAGCTCGTACAGGCCCACAGCTCATCCTCCGTTATCCAATCCGGGCCGGGGATCGTAGCAGCCTCACCGCCGTTCGAGGAATTGCCGTTCAAAAGCGCCTTCCCTTCGCTCGATGCGTAGTGCCTGAGCTTTACGACTATCTCTCTCGGGGAGAGCGGTTTCTCGGTATGCCACGCCGGGCAGTTGTCCGTGCACCTTCCGCACTCGGTGCACGTATAAGCATCGAGTATATCCTTCCATGTGAAATCCTGTATTTTCCCCGCGCCGAAGTGGTCTACGTCCTCGGGGGCATTTTCGAAGTCTATAGGCCTGAGCGCCCCGCGCGGCTGGAGGTTCTGAAAAAAAACGTTCGGAATGGCCGTGAAAACGTGGCTGTGCTTGGAATAGGGTAGGTAGTTAAGGAACCCGAGGACTATGAGCACATGGAACCACCAGAAGAATTCGTGGGAGTAGTTGAGGCCCGATTCGCTCATTCCCGAGAAGAAAACGCCCGCCAGGGTGCTCGAGACGGGAAGCCATGCCGCATCCGCCTTGCCCATGGCTACTCTCGTGGCCATAGTGCCGAGCGCAGTGACCATGAGCCCGAATATGAGCCCGAGTATAACCACGGCGTCGAGACCGTTCACCTCTCTTCTTTTTGCAATAGTGGTCCTGTTAATGATCCCCATTATTATCGCTATCACGACCAGGGTCTGGACAATATCCAGAATGAATTCATAGACGTTATGGGCCCCGCCGGGGATGAGCCTGAATCCTGGGAAAACCCCGCTTATGAGTATCTCTATCGTGCCTATCGTGACTATCACAAATCCCCAGAAAATCATGAAGTGCTCTATGCCGGCGAATTTATAATTTGTGACGAGCCTCTTCTGGCCGAATACGTATATGAGAACGCGCCTTACCCTCTCGCCGATGTTGTCGAACCTGTTATCGTATTTTCCCAGACGGAGTAATTTGAAAAGGTTGTATACGTTATAGAAGAAAAACCCGAAAGCGGCTATTATCAAAATCGCCATTATGACCGGCTTCATAAATTGTCTCCTTGTAAGCGGGCGCCCGGACTGCCAGACCTTCTCTAATTATCTTAAGAAAAAGCATTGTGATAGTCAAGTAAAAACAGGCCTTTAAGCCCGCCGTGGTGAATTTTTGAATAATAAAACGGGGGCAATAATACAGGGGCCGCGAAAGTAGCGTGTATCGCATATATAGGCTATAAGGCATATATATGCAGGGCCGTCTCCGCCCGGCGCGGGCGGGCGCAAATACGGTAAGTGCCGCGAGCCTGATCCGCATTCAGTCATGAAGCGGCCAGGGACGGATATAAATTGACGGGAATGAATCGGGAATAAATAGGTCAGTTCAGCGTGACCAGGACCGATTTGACTCCGGGTTCGGCGGTTATAATGTCGTTCCCGTATCTCTTCGCTTCGTCCTTTGAAGGGAACCCGCCTACTTTCACCCTGTACCATGTCCCCTTGCCGGGGAGGTCGACCGTCTCGATGTATGCGGGGTAGGTTTTCGACTTGAGGCTCTCTTCCATTTCCTTTGCCAGCTGAAGATCGGGGAACGACGCCAACTGCACCGCGTACTGCCCTTCGCGGGCTTTCTCTACAGGCTGACTCACGGAGACATCATGAGTATTTTTCTTATCGGCCGTCAAGCCGGTTTTCTTCTCGGTATTTTCCGCCTTAACAGTCAGCACGGGTTTTTTCCGTGCATCCGAAGCACCGGTCTTGACGCCGTTCATATTCCTGCCGCCCAGGGTCTCGACGTATACAAACGATTTCCTGGCAGCGGCCGGGGATTTGACACCGTCTTTCCTGCTCGCGATCATCGAGTCGAAATTCCTTTCCCCCGGGTGTTTCTTCAGATAATCGTAATGGGCGTACACCCTGTTCACGTATTCGATCGTTTCCTCGTAAGGGGGTATCTTATAATCGTACTTGATCACCGCGTTCTCGCCGGCGTTATACCCGGCTATCGCGAGCGTCGTGTTGTTGTTGAACATGTTCATGAGCATGCTGAAATACTTTACCCCGCCCTCGATGTTCTCTACAGGGTCGAACGGGTCGGAGACGCCTATACGATCAGCCGTCGCCGGCATGAGCTGCATTACGCCCATAGCCCCCTGGGGCGATACCGCTTCGGGATTGAAGTTGGACTCCACCTTTATCATGGCCTTGATCAGAAGGGGGTCTATCCCGTACCATCCTGCGGTGCTGTTGATATGCTCGTCGAACTTGTCGGAGTACTTGTATTTGTTGAGGTATCCCCTCTGGCTCTTGGGAGTGCCGCGGAAGGTGCCCCACGGGCTCCCTATCTTTTTATATCCGCTGCTCTTGGGGTCGATATTAGTGTAGTAGACGACGCCGTTTGAGTCTTTTTTGTAATAATACGAATTTGCGGAGGAGAATTCGGGGAAAATAATAGAGATCAGCAAGGGCAGGATTAATGAGGCCCGGAACAGACGGTTACCGAAATCGTGTACCTTACTGTCAGCTCTTCTCACGCGAGACCCCGGATAGCGCATCATCAAAAAGGCACAACCGGACTGCCAGAATGTCTAAAGAAGAGCGGAATTTGATAACGACCCATCCTCCATCTCTTCGGCAACCCGCCGCCATAGGCTTATTTTACCCTTAGGCCCCAGGCTTTGCGCCCTATCCTTTCGAATAGTTTGCCTTTTCGATCAGAACATCCTATCTCCAAGCTCCGCGATAATTCTATTACCTTATATTATTTTTGTCAATGAGTTTTGAAGGTTATGTATATTAATTAATGTACTACGGCATTTAACTTAATATAGAGTGCGAGGAATTGGAAACCGTTTACAATATTATTGTTTTTGTATAAGATGAAACGGCCGAGCCATGCTGAAGACGCTAAAACAAATTGTTCTATTACCGTTTGAAGATTTCCTCTCGGGGCTCGAAAGATCTATCGGGAAATCAGCCCCCGTCAATATCGCCCTAATCGTGGTAATTTTCGTTATCACGTGGTGGATATACGTCCCCGTTCATGAGCTTTTTCACGCATTCGGATGCATATTGGGCGGGGGCACAGTGACGGAGCTCGCGATAAGCCCCAAATACGGCGGAGATATACTGGAGAAAATTTTCCCGTTCGTCTCGTCAGGCTCTGATTATGCCGGGCAGCTCACCGGATTCGATACGGGGGGGAGCGACCTCACGTACCTGCTGACCGATTTTTTCCCGTTTCTCCTGACCGTGTTCATAGGCGTCCCTCTTCTAAAGTCGGCCTCTCGTTCGACCCCTCTCGGGGCGAGCATAAGGCTCGGGATTGCTCTGCCTCTAGCCTTCGCCCCCTTCATATCGTTCAGCGGCGATTATTACGAGATGGGGTCTATAATAGTCTCGCGTGCGGCTGAGCTGTTTTCGCCTTCCCTCGATATCGAGAAGTGGAGGAGCGACGACCTGTTCAAGCTTTCGGACGGGCTCTTTTTTTCAGGCGGGCAGTACGGGACGGGCGATATTGCGGGGGTATCCCTCTCGTTTATCCTGGGGGTCGTGCTTATATACGCGACTTATTTTCTGGGTGTGTTGTTCAGCAGGATATTATCCGGCTTATCGAAAAGATGAGCTCTCCAGGAGTATATCTTCACTTCTTCGATTTCTTACGCAGGGCTTTCTCTTTAGGTTTTTTGTTCCGGAAGAAGTAGAGGTACGCTCCTATCAAAAACGGCTCGAACCTGACTACCATATTATTTATAAAACCCCAGAGGAATTCCCAGAACAGCTGTGACGCCACTCCCCCCTTTTCGTAGCCCTGGGTTTCGAGCGCGGCCGAGAGTTTTTCGCCTTCGAGCGAGAACACGAAGAGGAAATGAACGACGACGAGTATCAAAAGCGCCTCCAGATATATCCACTTTCTTTTCAAAAAAGGATAAAAAGCGGCCATGATCGCGAACGTCAGCGGGGCGTTAAAAGTATAGTTCGAAATCGGGACGTCTATCGTCGTCTTTAAGATGGTCACGCCGTACTTCTGCGGTATGAACCCGACCGAGACTATGTCGCCCTGTCTCAGAATCGACACGATATCCACGTCCTTGAGGATGGTAATCGCATACGAGGCGATGGTCGTGACCGCCATGCCGTAATAGCCCTTGATGCCCAGCCAGACCGCGAGAGAGATAATATAGGCTACTACGAATATGAGCGAAGCCTTAAGAAGGACGGACCTAAATAAGGGCTTCTTGTTTTCCTTGTCCATGGCTCAGGTAGGTCAGGTAAAGAACGAAAGTTGCCAGAGCAACGGCTATCATTACACCCTGTGCTACATAAAGGTGTATTAAATCGAATAGATCCTTGTGATAGACACCTGCATAAGCGAGCGCTACAATCCTTATCAGATTCAATACCTGTATGACAAGAAAACCGGCAATTATGCCTATAAGCCTGTTCTTCCAGGAAGCCGGAAAGGTCAGAACCGCTACCGAGTAAATCATAACGGCCTCCAGCCCGTTGCATCCGAACTCTACATCGAGCGAGATGGACGGGAGGTGTATGACCGAGCCCTGAATCGTGGAGGTGACGCCAATAAGCCCCAGTATCTTGGCCGTCACGTAGACTATGGCGTTTGAATACCCGCCGTTTATGTCCACGACGTCCTGCACTGGCTTCAGTCCCAGGAGCAGGAAAAACGCCCCCATGAGAAGCACGTAAGTCAGCACGAACCTTAATATGCTGATAGAGCTCGACTGGCCTTTATCCGGGGCACCCGTGTTTTTATCCTTCATCCTGATCTCTTATTGAAAATTATTCCGCAGAGGAACCGAATCCTCGCAGCAGGTTCTAAATATACATAGTGAGTGTATCATTTTCAAAGAAAGAATAATTTGAGAGAAAAGCCCGCGGTAGAGACCTGCGAGCCCTGTCACGCCCCGCAGCATCCGGCTTTGCCTTCTTTCAAAATTTCCCGGCCCTCCCTCATCAGAAAAAACACCATAACAATTCCGGCCAGAGGGTCGGCCCACCATATTCCGAACAGATAGTTAAGCCCGAGACCCGCGAGGAGCGCAAGGGACAAGTAGCAGCAGGCGAGCGTCTGCTTCGAATCGGCGAGGAGGCTCCTGCTCCCGATCATCTTTCCGGTTCTTTGCTTCATAAAAAACAAAACCGGCATCACCACGAGCGAGACTGCGGCTATCACGATCCCGAGGATGCTTGTCTCAGGCCACTCGCGTAAAATGAGCTTCTTCAGGGACTCATAGAGCACATATACCCCCAGCACGAAAAAAGTGTACGCGACAAGTCTCGCCGCTTTCGCTTCCATCCTTTCCTCCTCTTCAGTGGAAAGGTTCCCGAGCCCGCGGAAGCGCCATATCATTATTCCCCCTGACAGCGATTCGACGAAGCTGTCGAGACCGAACCCGACAAGCGCGATGCTCCCGGAGACCATCCCAGCGGCAACAGATACGGACCCTTCCAGAAAATTGTATGCGACCGTAAAAACAGATAGATAGAATGCCTTTCTATGCGGTCCGTTGCTGATGGAAGAAGCACTGCGGTTTAAAATTTCCATGGTGCGTCTAAATATAGCTTAACAGATGACCGGACAATTTCGAATAGACGCGTCCGCAGGATTATAAGCCCGGGCGAGGAGATCAAGGCTTCACGGGTGACAGCAGACCATTTTCCATGAAGCTGAAATAGCCGTCCTTGCCCACGATGATGTGGTCGAGGACCCTTATGTCGAGCATTCTGGCTCCATCCGCTATGTCTCTTGTTAGAGACTTGTCCTCTCTCGAGGGCTCAGGGTTCCCGCTCGGGTGATTGTGCACGAGTATTATTCCAGAAGCGTGCCGTGAGAGCGCCGATTCGATTATGCGCCTCGGGTAAACGGCGACGTTATCGACCGTGCCTTCGTGAAGCAGCGTGTAGTCTATCACCTCGTTCCTCACGTTCATATAGATCACCATGAAGGCCTCGTTCGTCATGCCGGACAGACTGACACGGACGAATTTCAGTACCGCGTCGGGCGAAGTGAGGGCGTCCCCCTTCTTCATGTTCTCGGCGAGGTACGAGTTGTAGAGCTCTTTCACGAGTCTTATGAGCGTCGCAGACATAGACCCCACGCCGCTCAGCTCCTCTAACTTTTTCCGGTCGGCGTCGAGCACACCCGAGAGCCCGCCGAACTCGCTTATGAGCTTCTTTGCCACGGGCTTCACGTCCCTACGGGGAATCGAGAACGTAAGCAGAAGCTCGAGCAGCTCGTAGTCGTGCATGCCGTCGGCCCCCGCTTTGCGGAACCTATCTCTCAACCTCTTCCTGTGGTTTATATAGTGAGGTTTGTCAGACATATCATTCGGGACAAAATTTTAACCGCTTTCTTGCAAATAAAAAAAGGCGGGCTGCCCCGGAAAGAGACAGTCCGCCTTTGATTTGGAAATGCTTTTTTCTAATTAAATTACATCATATCGCCCATACCGGGGTGTCCCATGCCTCCGTGCATTCCGGGTCCGGCGCCTTCGGCCTTGGCGGGCTTCTCTGCGATGAGGGCTTCTGTGGTGAGGAGGAGTCCGGCCACGCTGGAGGCGTTCTGCATCGCGCTCCTCGTTACCTTCGCAGGGTCGACTATTCCCGCCTCTATCATGTCGCAGTACTCCAGCTTCGCTGCGTCAAAGCCGTTAGCCCCCTTCTCCTCGCTTACCTTCCCCACTACTATTGACCCGTCCCAGCCCGCGTTAGCCGCTATCCCTCTGAGAGGCT